>CAJXEG010000007.1 GCA_913052425.1 uncultured Flavobacteriaceae bacterium
GCAACCTATGTTTCTCCATTTATTGGACGATTGGATGATGTATCGACTGATGGAACTTTTCTGATCAGTGAAATCAGAGAGATTTATGACAACTATGCCTTTGAAACAGAAATATTGGCAGCCTCGGTTCGTCACATCATGCACATCATCAATTGCGCCAAAATAGGGGCAGATGTCATGACCGGACCACTGAATGCCATTACCGGACTGTTGAAACATCCTTTGACAGACATTGGTTTGAAAAAGTTTTTGGAAGACTACAAAAAAGGGAATTGATCTTATCGGAGTAAATTGGCAAAATCAGGACTACTGAAGTTGGCAAAACCCTCCTTGATCTTCCCCTCGGCATCGACAACTATGGCCCTGTTGAGTAGAGAGAGAACCCATTTTTTACTGTCTTTGTCAAAATTAACAAAAGCCAACTGTGTTTCGGGATCTATATCCATCATACGGTGCACCTCAAAAACGATTTCATTAAAAGGTTGGATACAAACGCCTTTAAACTGAAATTCGGGGAATTGTTTTTCTAAAGCTTTCACTTTCATTACCGTATTGCGATAGTGACTCATTTGAGTTTGAGACCAAAAGTAAAATACTGTGGGTTGATCATTCAGTTTGGCAGTGCTTACGGTATTCAATAGATGGTCTTGCAGTTTGATTTCGGGGAGTATTTTTCCCGCCGACATGTTTTCGATGTCATTGTGTAAATCCAACACTTCTTTGAGGTAGGACTTTGAAGTGTTGACCAATAGAAAATGATGGAGAAAATTTTCGTGTTGATCTTTGTTTTCAATTTTCATCAATTCTTCAAAAGCAACTGCCCGCGAAAGATTATTTCTCAAGACATTTCCCTTGATCTGTGATTGAATGAGTTGCAATCGCTTGATGTTAAAACTGGTTTTTTGTTTGTTTCTAAAATAGTTTTCGGTACTGTCTAATGCCTTTTCATTCAGATAATTCAGTAGATAATTGATGTAGGGGTCAAAAAAAGCCAAATCTGTTTCTGCCAGACTCAAGTACTTTCTAAAATCAAAATAAACAGAGTCTTGTTTTTTGTCCCAAAAAGTTCCTCTAAGCAGTGCATAGCGTTCTTTTCGGGTGGCGTAGGGATAGATATACGCCGCTTGGGTTATCTTTTGGGCGATGGGGGATAGTTGGTTGATGGAGTCCATGAGTATCCACTTGTTTTTTTTCTCTATCAGCAGGGAGTCAATCAGTTTTGTGAACGTTTCGCTATCACTAGAATATTTAGAGGACAGAAAACTGTTTTCTTCCTCAAAACTGAGCAACAGATCCATCATAAAATTATTTTTGGCCGCACCGCGTCCGGAATAAACAATGGATTCATCAAAGGAGGAGGCGTTGATCCGTGCCCAAATACTGTCACCTTTCTCCAAAAAAACGGATTTGTACTCGGGAATGTGTTCAATCTTGTATATTCCTGTTTCCAAAGAGTCATAATATTTGAAAAAGCGATAGTTGAGATTGAGTGAAAGTGAATCAATGGTTTTGTTGTCCTTGTAAAGCGTCACATAGGTGGAAGAAGGGTTGACGATCTGCCCCCCAAAGAAAATCCTATTCCTATCAACTTCTTTTGAACAAGAGCTGAGGATGACTGCCCACAACAGCAGCCAAATTCGCAGTAAATATTTTGATTGATCCATATTACAATGCAATTTACACCAACTAAACTTTAAAAAAAAGCAAACCCTGTGGGAGAAATATTTACTTTTGCAAATGCTAAGTTAAATTTATGTTATCGGTCAATAATTTATCGGTTCAATTTGGAAAAAGAGTGCTTTTCGACGAGGTCAATGTCACTTTTACACCCGGAAATTGTTATGGGATCATCGGTGCCAATGGAGCCGGAAAATCTACTTTTTTAAAAATCATCTGTGGCATACAGGAAGCCAACTCAGGTTCTGTGTTTTTAGAACCAGGTAAACGCCTATCTGTGTTGGAACAAAATCACAACGCCTATGATGAATTTCCGGTTTTGGAAACTGTTCTGCGGGGCAATAAACCGCTCTTCAAAATAAAACAAGCCATCGAAAACCTGTATGCCAAACCTGATTTTTCTGATGCTGACGGGGAAAGGGTGGGAGAATTACAAATTGAGTTTGAAGAAATGGACGGGTGGAATGCAGAAAGTGACGCCGCTTCCATTTTGTCTAATTTGGAAATTTCTCCTCAACTTCACCATACTAACATGGCCGATTTGGACGGAAAACAAAAGGTGAGAGTTCTTTTAGCACAAGCGCTTTTTGGAAACCCAGATGTATTGATCATGGATGAGCCTACCAATGACTTGGATTACGATACCATCATGTGGTTGGAAAGCTTTTTGGCCAATTATGACAACACGGTAATCGTGGTTTCTCACGATCGTCATTTTCTCGATGCCGTGTGTACCCATATTTCAGATATTGACTTTGGAAAGATCAATCACTATTCCGGCAATTATACTTTCTGGTATGAATCCAGCCAGTTGGCTGCTCGTCAAAGGGCACAACAAAACAAAAAGGCAGAGGAAAAGAAAAAAGAGTTACAAGAATTTATTGCCCGTTTTTCAGCCAATGTAGCTAAATCTAAACAGGCTACTTCTCGTAAAAAAATGATCGACAAACTCAACATTGAGGAAATACGCCCCTCCAGTCGTCGTTATCCCGGAATCATTTTCGAGCAAGAACGCGAAGCAGGAGATCAAATTTTGAACGTAGAGGACTTGTACTACAGTTTGGACGGCGAAACACTTTTCGATAATGTCCACTTTAATATGGCCCGAGGTGACAAGGCCATTGTATATTCTAAAGATTCAAGAGCGGTCAGTGCTTTTTACGAGATCATTAACGATAGATTAAAAGCCGATGGTGGTAAACACGAGTGGGGAATTACTACCAATCAAGCTTATTTACCGTTAGATAACCAAGAATTTTTTAGTTCAGATCTATCACTTGTTGATTGGCTCCGTCAATGGTCCAAGACAGAAGAGGAGCGTGAAGAGGTGTATCTCCGGGGCTTTTTGGGGAAAATGTTATTCAGTGGTGATGAAGCCTTAAAAGCTTCCAACGTGCTCTCCGGAGGGGAAAAAGTACGTTGTATGTTGTCTAAAATGATGATGACCCGCGCTAATGTACTGATGTTAGATGAGCCTACAAACCACTTGGATTTGGAATCGATCACTGCCATCAATAATTCGTTGAAAACCTTTAAAGGTACCGTGCTTTGCACCACCCATGATCACGCATTTGCGCAAACCGTAGGGAATCGAATTTTGGAATTAACCCCCAATGGGATCATTGATCGCTACAGTACTTTTGATGATTATATGGGAGATCAAAAGATTAAGGAACTTAGGGTCAAGCTTTATGGCTCCTAAAAAAAATATTAGCTTCAATATACTCCCAAAGGAAACAATCTGTTGATTGTTTTAGTTTTAGTCAATAGCTTGGGTTGGTGAAGATAAAAACTTATTCTTCTGCCATTTAGATTTTGAACAGGTCTGTGGTTGTTGTTTAGTATTTGAGACATACGATCGAGTTGTTTCTTTGATGCCTCTATTGGATCTTTAAGCAAATACCAGTTGACAACTTCATTGCAAGGGGGTGTGGTCAATGAGCCATTGTAATGATAATAGATTTTGTTATCCGGTAAAATTTCTAATAAATCTATGGGTTTATACGAGTTGTATACCTCTTTTTCTATGGGAAATTTGTCCAAATTGGATTTTAAGAGTGGATTTTCCTTTCCTTCTTTGTACATGACTCCAATTATAGCATAATACGTCTTGTTGTTTTGATGCACAAAATGATCCTCTAATGGCATGTGTTCACCATCTATCATATGTTCACTCAAACTGTGATAGTGAAACTGTAAAAGCCTATAGTCTTTCCCATTGAGTTTGACACTATGGTAACCTTCAATATTAAATTGGAGGGTATGGCCATTGTTTAATATATTGCTTAAGGATTTTCCATAATAAAACTCAGGTTGGGGCAGTATATAACGAGTCGATTATTGTTGGTGGATATATTGACAGGTGATTGAGATTGACCACCATATTTGGAAAAATCATAACTTAAGTTTTTCCGATTTTACGGGCCTGTGTCATCTTTCCCATAGGACCAACTGACTTTGTCACTTCATTTCTTTCGGACTTTTTATCGACTGTTTTATCGATCTCTTTCGTTGTATAATTTGTGTTGATGGTTTTGCTCTGGTTTTTGCTTTGATTTTTACAGCCAACAAAAATCACGGTCATTAGAATGAGGTAGTTAATTTTTTTCATGATAAGTAGGTTTTTCGGGTTGTTCTTAAACAGGTTTTGGGTTTTTGAGATTTGAGTTTTAAGGATCTGCTTTCAATGCCACAGATACGTTAGTGGGTACTATAATTTTACATTTTGTTAAGGTTTTTTCCTTTAACATGCTTTTTTAAAGACATTGGAAGAGCATTCTTTTTGATCTTCTTTGTGACAAGTTGCCATCATTAATAAAGAAGAGATCAGTCCGGTAATTATCACTGTTTTCGTTTTAGTAAAATTTTAATATTCACCTCTCAATAATTTTTAGGGAGGATTAAAACTTTTATGCCACCAAAGAAAAACAGATCCCTTTGGTTTCTCCCGCGATGGCCAACTCAACTATTGTTTCCTCTTTACTTTTTTCTTCCAAGCAGAAAACTTTTTCTCGGGCAGGGTTAGGCTTTAGTTTTCAAATTGTCTGTAACAAAAAATATAGTTTTGCTGCTTTACGATCATCAAGACTAGGAAGTAACCAAGAATGGGCTAAGTCACGGCAGTAGGACAGATAGAGGGCTTTATTAGACTTAAAGTACAAAAATCAAGTCAAAAAATGAATTTTAACCTTTTTTTGTGTATTGACGGTCAAATGGTTTTTAGGGAATACCTAAAAAGTTTGATGTAAACTAAGCTGAATTTGATTTTTCCCGAATTTGTTGGAAGTTTGTCGCATCATTCCAAATTGCATTTTCAAACCTTTTCTAAAGACATAACCCAATGCACCATAAAGTCGGTTGCGGTCAAAAAAGGAAACGGTTTTTCCATTACCTATTTTTCGTTGTCCATTGATGAACACCTCGTTGTAGAGGGCAAGGTAAAGCGATTTAGGTTCGATTACGGGTTTGTTGAGTGGAATATTCAAAAATAGCGCATAGCGATAACGGGTTCTGAAATCCTGATCTTCCACAAAACGCATTTCGTATCGAAAACGGTGATTAGAATAAATACCTTTTCCCAATTTGAGCGGGAATGAGGTTTCCTGATAAAATCGATGTTCCGTAGTTTGGTCATCACTGTCTCCTGGAGTTCCATTGCCAATATAGGCATAACCTAAGGTCAATTTTAAGGGACTTTCTTTGGGCATATAGGTAAAACCGCCACGGATAAGCAACTGTTGTAGATCACCAATAAGGTTAAAATTTCTGTACTGAATATCTCCTTGAAATCCCCAAAGACTGTCTTTTTTAAACCTGGTGCTGAGTATGTACATATACCAAGCGCCCATTTCATCGGGGTCGGTTTGAGCGTTAATATTAGTGGGTAAATTCAACAATAATAACAAGGGCAAGGTGTAAATCAATTTTTTCATAGAGGCAAATATATAAAAATTGGAAAATTATAAAGCATGAGAATTGAGTACCTCTAAGGCTCGTTGTTGTTCGTCTTTGTGCACCCAAAGAGTTTGCTCGTTGGTCATGCTTGCAAACCCCGCCAATTTTGCTGAGGCTAAGGGATCTTTCACCACAGGAGTAATGTTCACTTCTTTCATAGCACCCACTAATGCGATAATCACAACGGTACTGCCCTTAAAAATTTGAACAAAATCTAGGGCCATAAGATCAATTAGGTTTTATCGTAGCGATTGTTCCAAATCGCTGGATTAAAATTTTTCCCCAAAGCAAAACCGTAGAACAATACTATGGAAGCAATCGCCTTGAACATAAAGAAATAGAGCATCCAAAAGGTGGAAGGGGTCGGGGTTTTAGTGAAAATTTGATAAGGGGTAAACAGTGTAGCAAAATAACTTACAAATAAAACAGCGATCAATAGGTTCCAAATGTTTTTAAAGGGCCATGCCCATGCTTTTCTAAAAAATGACAAATCATTACCCCATTTGTGAACGAGGTAGAAGTAATCATTGCCCAAGGGGACAAATAATAGGGGGTCGTCTGTTTTTTTCAGTCTAAAAAGCACGGAAGGAGCCATGATTTTAAACTTTTCTAAAGAGGTTTGATGTTCTTTTTCCAATTGGGTAATTTTGTCAATGCCCTCCTTTGGAATGTTACCCTTAAAGTATTTAAGATCTAAAAAACGCAAACGGTAATCAATACAAACTTCTTTGATTTGGTCCAAGTGAAAAATTCTATGGGTTTCCAGTTGGTCAAAATCAAAATTGTTACTGCTTTGCCCACTTGGAGTGAGTTTATTTACGATATCATCAAAGGGTATAGGCGCATTTTGTTGTGCAACTTCTTCGAGGATATGGTCTATTTGGGTGGGAGGAAAGAGTTTGTTCATCATCATCTATCTATTTCATTGTTTAAAATTAAGAAATAATTTAGGTTTTGACAAAAGTCAAAAAAGAAAAGCTTCTTTTTTTATCAACGCAGTTGCGCTCCTAATTCTTTTTCAAATTGATTTTGCAATTTCCCCATGATTCTATCTACATACTTATCTGTCAATGTCTTTTTGGAATCCTGAAAATAAAAACTTACACCATACGACTTTTTACCCTTGGGGAGTTTGTCGCCTTCGTACACGTCAAAAAGCTCGATTGAATTGAGTATGTTTTTTTCAGTTTTTAAAGCAATTTTTTTCAATGCATTAAAGGGAACACTGTGATCGAGTAAGAGCGCAAAATCTCTTCGAACTTGAGGGAATTTTGGAATTTCTTGATACTGAATATTGTTGTTTTTGGCCAAATCGGCGAGAAGTTTAAAGTCCAACTCTGCGTATAATACCTCTTGGTTAATATCGAATTTATCGAGTATATCCTTTTTTACAAACCCAAAGTGCAAAAGCGATTTTCCCTGGTGTGCATAGGTCAAACCTTCGGAAAAAATATCCTTTTCTGAACTGCTTTCTTCCCATTGAAGCGGGCAGTTTTTTTGGAGAAGTTGATGGATTATGCCTTTCAAATAGAAAAAAACTTGGGGTTGATGGGCTACATTCCAGCTTTCTTTATAAACATCACCGCTGATGGCCAGAGAGAGGTGTTTTTCTTCTTTATGACCCTCATTGGTTTGTTGATAGGTTTTGCCCAACTCAAAAAGCTTTAGGGATCTGGACTGACGGTTAAGATTAAAGGCTACGACTTCTAATGCTCCGGGGAGAAGAGAGGTTCGCATTTGAGAGAGTTCTTGGCCCAACGGATTGATGATGTTTACCCCTTTAAGGGTTTTGATGCCTTCAGAAATTACTCTATAATTAGGGCTGGTAATGGAATTATTCATCATTTCATTAAAACCCAAACTCACCAATTGATTGGACAGTCGCTCTGCAATTCGATGATCGTCCGAGCTTACAAAATCATGGAGATTGCTTTGGAGTAAATCAGATATCTCTACATTGTTGTAGCCATATACTCTGAGTATTTCTTCAATGACATCGGCCGGGCGGGTAACGTCCACCCGGTAGCGCGGGATCTCAATCAACATGCCCTCGTCATTGGAGTGTTCTATTTTAATTTCAAGTCCCGTTAAAATTTTAGAGACATCATCTTTAGAAATTTCTTGTCCAATGGTGCGGTTAATTTGGTCAAAACTCAACATGAATTTGGACGCCTCTGGCAATTCTCGCATGATTTCATAAAGTTCACCCTCAATGGTTCCCCCTGCCAGTTCCACCATCAGATTGGCAGCATATTTGAGGGCGTGGAGTGTGATCTCTGGGTCTATACCCCGTTCAAATCGAAAAGAGGCGTCTGTGGTTATTCCATGTCTTTTGGCTGATTTTCTGATGCTTATGGGGTCGAAGTAGGCACTTTCTAAAAATATATTTGTCGTATTCTCACTGACCCCGGAGTCTTGGCCTCCAAATACCCCAGCAATACACAAGGGTTTCTGGTGGTCGCAGATCATCAGATCCTCTGCATGGAGTTTTCGTTCCACTCCATCGAGTGTAGTAAAAGGGGTGTCCTGAGGAACTGTTTTTACAACAATTCCGCCCATGATCTTATCCAAATCAAAAGCATGAAGGGGTTGCCCCAGATCATGTAACACAAAGTTGGTAATGTCCACTACATTGTTTTTTGGGGTAATACCTATTGCTTTTAAACGATTCTGCAGCCAGATGGGGGAGGGTTTAATGGTCAAATTGTTGATGTTGACCCCCATATATCTCGAAGCTTTTTCTTCCGATTCGACGACTACACTGAATCTTTTATCAGCGGGAACTATACTGAAATGATCTGTTACGGGTGCAGACCATTTGTAGTCAATGTCTTTAAACTGACAGTAGGCTTTTAGATCGCGGGCCACGCCCATATGACTCATGGCATCCGTCCGATTGGGCGTGAGTCCTATTTCAAAAACCGTATCGAACTCTATATCAAAAACTGCACTGCATGGGGTACCGCTTTTCAAATCAGGGGTCAAAACCATGATCCCATCGTGGGACTCGCCCAGTCCCAATTCATCTTCGGCGCATATCATACCGTGACTTTCCTCTCCTCTTATCTTACTCTTTTTGATCAAAAAAGCCTTTCCCTCTTCATTCCAAAGTGAAGTACCTACGGTGGCAACCGCGACTTTTTGGCCTTGGGCTACATTGGGTGCACCACAAACGATGGGTACTGTTTCTGTTCCCAGATCAACTTGGGTGACGCGCAGACGGTCGGCATTGGGATGTTGTGCGCATTGTAGGACTTCACCCACGACCACACCTTTAAGCCCTCCTTTAATGGATTCGAATGGGGTCAGTCCTTCGACCTCAAGACCCAAATCGGTCAATATTTCGGATACTTGCTCTGGGGGAAGGTCTATTTTTAGAAACTGTTTGATCCAGTTGTATGATATTTTCATCGGGTATGAATGACTTTTAAATCGATGGCAAAGATAAGAATCTAAGCTTAACCACCTTTTTTAACTGATGTAATTCCATATGTTTTGATAGGCTTTCATTTTGGCCAGTGTCTGTCTTAAGGGTGTGTTTTTTTGAGCTTCTAATTGAGGGTCTTCGCGCAATAATACCTGGGCATCATTGCGGGCGGTTTTGAGCCACTGATTGTCTTTGATGATGTCGGCAATTTTGAGTTGTAATACTCCACTTTGTTGAGTTCCCATTAGGTCTCCGGGCCCACGGAGTTTTAGGTCGACCTCTGCTATTTGAAATCCATCGGTAGTGGCGGTCATGGTTTCCAAACGGGTTTTGGCTTCAGAGCTTAGCTTGTGACTGCTTATCAGGATGCAATAACTTTGGTCATTGCCCCGACCCACACGACCGCGTAGTTGATGCAGTTGTGACAATCCGAAACGCTCCGCACTTTCTATGACCATCACAGAGGCGTTGGGAACATTGACGCCCACTTCGATCACGGTGGTTGCCACCATGATCTGGGTTTGTTTTTTGACAAAGCGTTGCATTTCGTAATCTTTGTCCTTGGCAGGCATTTGACCATGTACTATACTGATCTGATATTGAGGAGGAGGGAAGGCTCTGGCAATGCTTTCATAACCATCCATCAGGTCTTTGTAATCCATTTTTTCAGATTCCTTGATCAGTGGATATACTATGTAAATTTGCCTACCTTTTTGAATTTCATCTGCAATGAATTTAAATACCTTCAAACGGTTACTGTCAAAGCGATGGATAGTTTTGACCTTCTTTCGACCGGGGGGTAGCTCATTGATGACCGAAATGTCCAAGTCCCCATAGACGCTCATGGCCAGGGTACGAGGTATGGGGGTCGCGGTCATGACCAGTACGTGCGGGGGGGTAGTGTTTTTTCGCCAAAGCTTGGCCCTTTGCGCCACCCCAAAGCGGTGCTGTTCATCGACCACTGCCAAACCCAGATTCTTAAATTGAACTTTGTCTTCGATCACCGCATGGGTTCCGATCAAAATATTTAAACTTCCCGATTCCAATTGCTCTGCCAATTTAGTTCGCTCTGCTTTTTTTGAGCTTCCCGTCAATAGGCCAATAGAGATGTCCAATTTACCAATCAACGATTTAATTGATTGAAAATGCTGTTTGGCAAGAATTTCTGTTGGAGCCATTAAGCAGGATTGAAAACCGTTATCTGCTGCAATCAACATCACCATAAGGGCAACTATGGTTTTTCCTGATCCCACGTCTCCCTGAAGTAAGCGGTTCATTTGCTGTCCGTTACCAATGTCTTTTCGGATTTCTCGGATGACTCTTTTTTGAGCTTCAGTCAATTCAAAAGGAAGGTTGTTGTTAAAAAAAGTATTGAAGTGTTCCCCCACCTTTTCAAAAACAAAACCTTTTATTTTTTGCTTGCGTTGAAGGTTTTTCATCAACAATTGCAATTGAATAAAAAACAACTCCTCATATTTCAATCGGTTTTGCGCAGCAGTAAGGGTATATTGATTCTCAGGGAAATGTATGTTTTTAAGGGCTGCATTTTTATCGATCAGGCGATATTTAGCGATCAAATCCCCAGGAAGGGTCTCTGCAAATGGATTTTTAAAAGAACGCAACAACTCACCCATCATTTTTATGATGACCCTTTGAGAAATGCCTTTGGAAAGGAGTTTTTCAGTACTGGGGTATACTGCCTGAAGTGCCTTGGAAAAGCCTTTTTCAAAGTTCTCTAGAGTTTCCATTTCAGGATGTGGCATGTTGGGTCGATTACCATACCAGTTGAGGCGGCCGAAAATCACATAGGCCGTATTTAATTTTAAGCTTTCTTTAATCCATTTATGACCCCGAAACCAGAGTAATTCCATGTTGTTTTGCCCATCGGTAAAAGTGGCTACTAGGCGTTTGCCTCTTTTTTGTCGGATTATTTCTACCTTGATGATCTCTCCCTTGATTTGAACTTCAGAGGAATTTTTGGGCAAATCGTTGATTTTGTAAAAAGTAGAACGATCTATATAGCGGTGTGGGAAAAAATGCAGCAAATCCTGAAAGGTAAACAAGTTCAGTTCTTGTTTGAGTAAATTGGCCCGACTGGGACCAACGCCTTTTAGGTATTCTATGGGGGTTTGAAGTGCATCCATCAGTTTACTAAAATAATTGTTTTCAGGATGATTCAATTTGTATTGTTTAAAACTTCCCTTAATTTGGGATAAAATAGATTTTAATGAGAGCATTAGTCATTTCCGGTGGTGGAAGCAAAGGAGCCTTTGCAGGCGGAGTTGCCGAACACTTGATTCGAGTGCAGGGCAGAAAGTACGATTTGTATTTGGGCTCATCGACAGGGAGTTTGCTGGTCAGTCATTTGGCCTTGAATAAAATCGAAAAAATAAAAAAAGGTTTTACGGAGGTCACCCAAGAAAGTATCTTTGATAATTGCCCTTTTACCATTAAATCAATTAATGGAGTTCAAACCATTAGTATTCATCACTTTAATGTACTTAAAAACTTTATCAAAGGAAGGAAAACTTTTGGAGAAAGCAATCATTTGAGGCAGTTGATTTTGAACAGCATTACCCCCAATGAGTTTAAGACACTGAAAATTGCGGCTAAAGAAGTGGTCATTACTGTCTCCAATTTATCAACCAACAAAGTAGAGTACAAGAAAATGAGTGAATGCGATTATGAGGATTATGTGGATTGGATTTGGATTTCTTGTAACTATGTGCCTTTTATGACTTTAACTTCCAAAAACAGATGTGAATATGGAGATGGGGGCTTGGGAACCATTATCCCCATTGAAGAGGCTTTGCGTTTTGGTGCTACAGAAATTGACGCCATATTATTAGGCACCGAATTTCCCCATATCAATCGCATGCCCTCAAGGAATCCATTTGATGCTTTAAGCACGATTTTTGGTTTTATGGCCGATCGTATTGAATACCAAAATGTGAAAATTGGAAAATTGATGGCAGAGGACTATAATGCAAAAGTCAATTTGTTTTATACGCCTTCGGTGCTGACGACAAATTCGTTGATTTTTAATAAAGAAAAAATGGAAGCTTGGTGGCAAGCAGGCTTTGAATTTGCAGCGCAACAATTAAAAGAAAAAACTCCTTTCGAGGGAAAAAGGGGCGGTTAAGACAATCTATTGAGTAGAATTTAAATGCTTGTCTAAATGTTTCTTGATCCGCTCATAATCCGAACAGGAAATACGTTTTCCCCCCAGAGTCCGATTGAATTTTCGAATAAATTCATCAGGATTTAAAAAATTTTGGCCGCTGGAGAGCCTCTCGATAATAAGCTTTTTTAAATCTTTTAAAGGGTCATTTTCCGCGATAAAATTTATTTTTCTCAGTGCTCCTGAACTTTCTTCTGTAACTTTGTTGATGGTGTTTTGACCCACATAAAAGGCAAAGGTTTCCGCGATGTCTTCTGCTATATTTGTTTTGGCGTATTCGGTTACAAAATTCGGTTCGATGTATTTTTGTTCGGTCAAATAAAATCGATTGTTGAATTGGTTGATCGCAGAATATTCGTGGAATCATCCCTCTGGAAGAAGAAGATGATTACATTCTTCCGTGTTCTTGACCGAGGTATTGATCTCTTTTTTTAGATTCAGTGTCATGATATGGCCGAACTCGTGTATCATGACACACCGAATGTTCCTTGCGAGTTATAACCCCTCTTGTCCTTATTACCACTATTGTAACCATATTTTTCATAGGCATGGATTAAATTCAAACCCATCTCCCAATCATCTTTTTTATTTTCATTTGTAATGGCGTGGTTGTAAACATATCCACCCCAATCACTATCATAACAGCAAACCAAGTCTAACGAATTGATAGGAAAACCAATAATATCCACTAATGTTTTTATATAATCTTCCAGTTTATCGTCCAGTCCGTTATCAATGTATTCTTTTAGGATTTTATTCTTCGGTGATAACTTATTGATCCCTAACAAATGATATTCGTTTTTATTATTTAGTTTGATTTTCAAACCCGATACATTGTAATTTTTCTTTTTTCATTGTCATACACGATCAATTTTTTTGGAGGAATTACTCCTGAGATATTAAAAAGATCATCTGTAGAATTCACCCGTTCATGAGGATTGGCAATTTAAAGAGAGTAATAAAATGAAGAAAGCTGGAAGTTTAATAGGCAATCATTGGGACTACAAACTTAGTAATTACAAGATGTTTTCCCACTTAAGGAAGCGTTAAAACAATAAATGCTTAGAAGTTAAAATTAACAGATCAACAATAATTTTTGATTTTGACCGTCACGCATATGCAGAACATTTCCATTTCAGAATCAGTTTTAAAATTCATAAAAAGCTGTGGATAACTATAGCGCTGAGGCTTTCTTGGGGTTTATTTATTGCCTTAATTTTAAATCGTGAACGAAACACCCACAGATTACCTCAAAGAACTCAACGAATCACAACTTGAGCCTGTGCTGCACAAGGATGGCCCTCTCATGGTGATTGCCGGAGCAGGGTCTGGAAAAACACGGGTTTTGACCTATCGCATTGCTCATTTAATGCAACAAGGTGTGGATGCTTTTTCCATATTGTCGCTGACTTTTACCAACAAGGCCTCAAGGGAAATGAAAATCCGAATTGCGGAATTGGTAGGAGAGGGGGAGGCCAAAAACTTGTGGATGGGTACCTTCCACTCTGTTTTTGCCAGGATTCTTCGACAAGAAGCCGATAAATTAGGTTTTCCAAGAGATTTTACCATTTATGATACCCAAGACAGCAATCGTTTGATCGCCTCCATCATCAAAGAAATGGGACTGGATAAAGATATTTATAAATACAAACAGATCCGAAACCGTATTTCTTCTTTTAAAAACAGCTTAATTACAGTAAAAGCCTATCACAATGATCCTGAACTGCAGGAGGCCGACGCCATGTCGCGACGACCCAAGTTAGGAGAAATTTACAAGGAGTACGTTGAGCGTTGTTTTAAAGCCGGTGCCATGGATTTTGATGATCTTTTGCTGAAAACCAATGAGTTGTTGAACATGCACCCTCAGGTATTGGCCAAATATCAAGATCGTTTTCGTTATATATTGGTGGATGAGTATCAGGACACCAATCACTCACAGTATTTAATTGTCAGAGCACTATCCGATAAATTTCAGAATATCTGTGTGGTGGGAGACGATGCACAAAGTATTTATGGCTTTCGTGGGGCCAACATCAATAACATATTGAATTTTCAAAAAGATTACCATGACGTAAGGTTGTACCGACTGGAACAAAACTACCGTTCCACCAAAAACATTGTCAATGCGGCCAATTCCATCATCAGTCACAACAAAAATAAGATTGAAAAAGTGGTCTGGACCTCCAATGTGGAAGGCAGTAAGATCAAAGTACAAAGGTGTACCACCGATGCTGATGAGGGCAGGGAGGTAGCTTCTCAAATTTTTGAGTTCAAAATGCAGGAGCAACGTCAAAACAAGGAATTTGCCATACTGTATCGAACCAATGCTCAATCGCGTGCAATAGAGGATGCGCTAAGAAAACGAGACATTCCCTATCGTATCTATGGGGGGCTTTCTTTTTACCAAAGAAAAGAAATCAAAGACCTTTTGGCCTATTTGCGTTTGATCATTAACCCCAAAGACGAAGAAAGCCTAAAAAGGGTCATCAATTACCCCGCCAGGGGAATTGGTCAGGCCACCATGGATAAACTCATCATCGGTGCCAAAAACAATGGCATTTCCCTTTTTGAAACCCTTCAGAATGCTCCCCAATTGAATCTCTCACTCAATGCGGGAACTTTAAAGAAACTTGAGGGTTTTGTTAATTTAATTTTGAGTTTACAAATCGAAAACCAAAAATCCAATGCTTTTGAAATTGCCGATATGGTGACCAAAAAAAGCGGGTTGGTGTTGGAATTAAAGAAGGATGGAACACCGGAGGGTGTCTCAAAGGTCGAGAACATCGAGGAATTGCTCAACGGTATTCGAGATTTCGTCGAAGGACAAAGGGAATTGGCGGATGCGACAGGCAGTTTGTCCGAATTTTTGGAGGATGTTGCTTTGGCAACAGATTTTGATAACGAAAAAGAAGGTGACGTGGATTGTGTCTATCTGATGACCATTCACCTCTCCAAGGGACTGGAGTTTCCTGTAGTCTTTATCGTGGGCTTGGAGGAGGATTTGTTTCCCTCTGCTTTGAGTCTCAACACCCGCAGTGAATTGGAGGAAGAGCGGCGCTTGTTTTATGTGGCCCTGACCCGAGCAGAACAAAAAGCAGTTTTGACCTATACCCTTTCCCGTTACCGCTGGGGCCAACTGGTGGATGCAGAACCCAGTCGTTTTATTGAGGAAATGGACGAGCAGTATTTGGATTATGTCATCCCCAAAGACGACTATGTTTTTAAACCTATGATCGACAAGGGTATCTTTGGAGGTTTTAATCCACCCAAAAAGCCAGTTGCGGAAAAACCACAAGCAACCAAAATCAATACGGCTCCCAGTCAAAATCAATTGGGAAAACTGAGAAAAATTAATGCTTCGGAGACTCCCCAAATGGCAGTTGTTCCTTCTGAAATCGCACAACTCGAAGAGGGCATGACAGTAGAACACGTCCGGTTTGGTTATGGAAAAGTTGTTTCTATTGAAGGAAAGGGAAGCGACAAAAAAGCCCTGATTGATTTTAGAGGAGTGGGACAAAAACACTTATTGTTGCGCTTTGCCAAAATCAAAATAAAAAGTTGATGGCAGAGCTCTTAAAATTTTACCAATCCAAACCCAATCTTAAATTCCTAAAAAAAGCAGCAGATGCACTGGATCAAGGAGGACTAATTATTTATCCTACCGATACGGTTTATGCCCTGGGATGTTTGAGTGATAATATAAATGGCCTGCAACGGTTGGCCAACATCAAACAAATCAAATTAGATAAAGCCCCTTTTAGTTTTTTTATGAGAGACTTTAGTGATTTGTCAAATTATGTCAAACCTTTGGACAATTCTACTTTTAAGTTGTTAAAACGTTGTTTACCAGGGCCATATACTTTTATTCTGCCTTGTTTAAAACTTCACAAACCTTTCGAAAAGCGGAAGTCAATTGGTATTAGAATGGCCAACCATCCCATATTGGAGGCGCTTATGGACTTACTCAAAGCTCCTTTGATTACAACTTCATTACACGATCAAGACGAAATCTTGGATTATACCACAGATCCCGATATGATTTATGAGCGTTGGGAAAGTGATATTGATCTGATGTTGGAGGACGGTTTTGGTGGTAATGTTCCATCAACCGTGGTGGACTTGTGTAGTTCTGACCCTGAGATTGTTAGGGAGGGAAAAGGAGACTTGGATCTGTTGTAAAAAAAAACATCCGCCATTGGCGGATGTTTTCTGTAAACCGTTTGAAGGTTCTTATTTCATACCTTGTTGAATCAGATCGTAGAATTGATCTAGTTTTGGAAGTACTACAATACGAGTTCTTCTGTTTCTGGCTCTGTTGGCGGCATTGTCGTTGTCGGCAAGTGGAATATAGTAACTGCGTCCTGCAGCAGTCATTCTCGCTGGACTTACACCAAAATCGTTTTGAAGTATTCTGACAACAGAAGTGGCGCGTTTAACACTTAAATCCCAATTGTCTTCAATTCCGTCAATTTTGATTGGAACATTGTCCGTATGTCCTTCTACCATAAATTCGATTTCAGGTTTGTCGTTTACTACTTTGGCAACTTTACCCAATACCTCTTTGGCTTTTTGAGTAACGGTAAAACTTCCGCTTCTGAACAAAAGCTTGTCAGAAATAGAGACATATACAACTCCTTTTTCTACATTGATCTCTATGTCGTCATCACTCATATTACCCAACACACCTTTTAGGCTGGTGACCAAAGCAAGTGTAACAGAATCTTTTTTGGTAACGGCTTCTTGCATGGATTGAATTCTCATGTCTTTTTCCTTCATGCTTTCCAATGACATTTCAAGGTTTTCCGCACCTTTTTGGGAGAGGGTAGTCAAATTTCCGATATTGTTGATCAGGTCTTGGTTGTTGGCCTGAAGAAAGTTTACTCTGTCTTGCAAAGAGGCCAATCGAGCTTCAGCAGCCTCTTTTTCCTCATTACAAGTATTCAATTTGACAGTGGCACTATCCAACAAACCTTTGGTGTTTTGTTGAAGGGTTTCCAGTTCAGCGTATTTCTTTTGAGAAACACAAGACGACAGAAGAACAGCAGAAACTGTTGCGATTGCAAGGTATTTTTTCATTGTTAATTTTGTTGAAGTGTTGATAAAATTACAGTAAAAATAATATAAAAACCCAAAAAAACCCTCCCGACTCTTACAAATTATTTTTTTTAAGAAAAAAATAACGAATAGGCAGATGCGATTGTGTGTAATAGTCAATAAATGCTTTGTTTTTGTAGCGTTTTTTATTGATTTTAATGTAGTTTTTATAAAATGAAAGGTGGGCTTTTATCACTGCAAAAGCATTTAAAAAATTTAATCTTAGAATGAAAAATAAGATCGCTACTCCATCCCAAATCATACGCTCAAAAACTCTAAGCCCTCTTTTTTCTGGTAAATTTTTGAGTAAAAGGTAGAGGGAGTTTCTAAAATTGAGGTAGGTTTTTT
>CAJXEG010000008.1 GCA_913052425.1 uncultured Flavobacteriaceae bacterium
GGTTTCAACATGTTTTGGCGACCAATGAGATGAAATACGAGTGGATGGACGAAGGTTTTACAACTTATATTTCCACTTTGGCCGAGGATAAAATTCTAAACCAAAACAACTTTTTCCCACTGCAGAGATCCTACGACAGTTATCTCTATTTGGCACGATCCGGAAAGGAGCAGCCACAACAAACTAACGCAAACCGCTATGATTACAATTTGGCCTATGAGATCTCCGCCTACAGCAAGGGAGCGGTTTTTTTGAGTCAGTTGGGATATATCATTGGGGAGGACAAATTGGCCAAAACCCTAAAAGAGTACTATCGACTGCATCAGTTCAAACACCCTGTGCCCAACGACTTTAGACGAATAGCAGAGCGGGTATCGGGCATTCAATTGAGATGGTATTTGACCGATTGGACGCAGACCACAAACACCATTGACTACGCTATAAAATCTGTAGAAGGGGATGGTACAAAAACAGTGGTAAAAATTGAAAGAATTGGCTCTATGCCCATGCCTTTGGAAATATTGGTCAATTTCAATGACGGCCCTTCCGAAGTTCATTACATTCCCATTCCACTCATGAGGGGAGAGAAGGAAAACCCCTATGCTATGAAATGGAAGGTTCACAAGGATTGGCCCTGGGCCCGACCGGAATATGAATTGATCATCAATCATCCCAAAAGTAAAATCGTAGATATATTCATTGATCCATCTTATTATATGGCCGATGTCGATCGCCATAATAACACTTATTTCAAACAACCGTGACCCATAAAGGTGGCTTAGAAAAACTCAAAAGTAAAACTCAAATTGACCTTGTTTTTAAAAAGGGAAAGGCGGTACGCTCCGGAGCTTTGGTCATGCATTTTGTTCACCCCAAAGAGGAGGTAAAAAAAACCCATATCGGGGTGGGAGTATCCAAAAGGTCTGTACTGCTGGCTTGCCGACGCAATCGTATAAAGAGGCAAATTAGAGCAGTAATTCAAAAACAAAAGGAAGAAGTACTCCGTACGCTATCGCCGGGTTTTTATATGGTTTTGTATAAGGGAAAGCTTGGTGTTGCTTCTGAAAGCCTTTCGCGCGATTTTGAAAGCCTATTAAAGCACTTTACCGGCTGTGATTGAAATACATAGCACAGTGAGGTATTCCATCCTCCAGATAAGTTTTGCCCTTTTCAATAAAGCCACATTGAGTATAGAATTTTATTAGATAAACTTGGGCAGAAATTTTAATGGTTTGCTCACCGAAATGATCTTTACAAAACGCTATGCTTTTTTTAACCAAAGTATAGCCGATACCCTTTCCCCTGTTTTGTTTATGAGTGACAATTCTGCCAATCCTCGCATATTTTATTTCAAATGCTCCGGGACGGAAAATTCGAGAATAAGCAATGAGTTTGTTTTTTTGATAACCCAGTAAATGGGTTGCCTTGGGGTCATTTCCATCCAGGTCTTGGTAGGCACAGTCCTGCTCTACCACAAAAACTTTAGCCCTTAATTCTAAAAGATCGTAAAGCTCACTTAGTTTTAGCTCATCATATGCCCTGAATGACCATTTCATTGTTTATATACAATGTATTTTATCAATTCTTTTTTGGTGTCTTCCGCCTTCAAAAGGAGTGGTGATAAATATGTCTACCATTTCCAGAGCCTGTTCAAGGTTAACAAACCTAGCGGGAATGCTGAGGATGTTTGCATCGTTGTGTTGCCTTGATAATTTGGATATTTCTCCCGACCAACAAAGCGCTGCCCTGATTTTTTGGTGTTTATTGGCAGTCATTGCTGCTCCGTTTCCACTTCCACAAACAATAATTCCCAATTCCGACTTTTTATCTTCTACATCCTGAGCCACAGGATGAATAAAGTCTGCATAGTCAACACTGTCCTCGCTGTTGGTGCCATGGTTGTATAGCTGATACCCTTTTTGCTCTAAATGTGAAACGATCGCCTCCTTTAGATCTACCCCAGCGTGGTCGTTTCCTATTGATATGTTCATTTTTCTTTTTTTATAAAGTTAAAACTTTCCCTTTTTGTGTTGGTTTTTCTATTGATTAATTGTTAATAAGATAATCTTAATTTTTCCCTGCTTACTGGCTATAATTATAAATAAACAAATCTTAGATATATCCAACTATAATTTTCATAATTAGTCATCCGTTTATCAAATCAATTTAATTTCTTCTTAACATTAAATGTAAGCTTAAAACATGAAAATGATAAACATATAAGGGTTTTTAACGGTTGTTCATATCTGTACTAAGTCCTTCATTCACATAATTTTAATATTAAATTAGTGATTCATAAAGCGTTTACAATTTTATTTTATTGGATTTTAAGTTCGTTTACAATTAAACTTATTATACCTATTCACAACCCATAATAAACATCAATACTTCTTTAAATTTTAAAAAAACAAAATATTATTATTGTTAAGGGTTTTGATAAGTTAATTCATTGACAAGAAAAGAAAACCTAAATTTGCTGTAGATTAAAACTTGATGTCTAAAAAGAAAAAAACGGATAGAAATATTCGAGGGAGAGTTCTTACGGTTTTTAAAGAGCATCCTGGCAAGTCTTTCAACTACAAACAAATTGCCGCAAAGCTTAATATAAGCGATACCCAAAAGAGAAACGCCATAATTAAAGCATTGGGTCAACTCAATGCCCAAAAAATAATCAAACAAACAGACCCGGGCAAATATGTCCTATTAGTAAATAAAAAGGATTACATAGAAGGAACCATAGAGATGACCTCCTCCGGCAACGCCTATCTTCTGATGCCCGAAGATGAAGAAGACATTTTCATTGCCAGAAGAAATACCAATAGAGCGCTGGATGGAGACCGGGTTTTGGTCTATCAAATCAGAAAAAGAAACAACGGAAAAAGAGAAGGAGAAGTTGTGGAAATATTAGAACGCGCTTCTCAAGATTACGTCGGTATCCTGGATAGGAAAAAAGATTTTGGTTTTGTCAACACTCGGGCTTCTAGGATTTTTACTGATTTTTTTATTGAAAAGGAAGAGTTAAAGAACTACGAACACGGAGACAAGGTCATTGTACATTTCAAAGATTGGCCCAAAAGAGCATCATCACCATTTGGTATGATCATAAAATCTTTTGGAAAACCGGGAGAACTCGATACAGAGATGCACGCCATTATGTTTGAATATGGATTCGCGGACGCTTTCCCTCCCGAAGTTGAATCCTTTGCACAGCAGTTGGATCTGGGAATTGATCCAAAAGAGATTTCAAAAAGAAAGGATTTTAGAAATAAAACCACTTTTACCATTGATCCCATCACGGCAAAAGACTTTGATGATGCCCTTTCATTTACTCCGCTGAGTAATGGAAAAACAGAAATAGGCATTCATATTGCAGATGTATCCCATTATGTTCAACCCAACAGTATTCTCGATGAGGAAGCCTATGAAAGAGGGACTTCCGTCTATTTGGTTGATAGGGTAGTTCCTATGTTGCCGGAGATTTTGTCTAACGGAGCTTGTTCCCTCAGACCACAAGAAGAAAAATATACTTTTTCCGCTGTTTTTACGGTCAATGATAAAATGCAAATTGAAAAAGAATGGTTCGGTAAAACTGTGATACTCTCAGATCATAGATTTTCCTATGAAGAAGTTCAATACATTTTGGACAGTGGAGGACCAACGGTAAGCCAGGAAGTTTCCTTAAATAAAAAAGAATACAAGGTAACCAAAGAGATATTTACTGCTCTTAATAAGTTAGATACTTTTGCCAAAATATTAAGAAAGAAGAGAATGTTAAATGGTGCGCTTTCTTTTGACCGGGTTGAAGTTAAATTTAATCTGGATCAGGAAAATAATCCCGAAAGTATATTCTTTAAGAGTTCAAGAGATGCCCACAAATTGGTTGAAGAATTCATGCTTTTGGCCAATAGAAGAGTTGCTGAATTTATAGGAAAACAAAAACCAAAAAAACCTTTTGTTTACAGGGTTCACGATTTACCAGATGAAGATAAATTGGCCAACTTAAAAACCATCGCAAACAACCTGGGGTATCAACTTAATTTGGAAACCAAAAAGGTAAATAACTCCCTTAACAATTTGCTTAAAGAAACACATGGACAAAAGGAACAAGAGCTTATAGACACACTAACCATCAGGTGTATGAGTAAGGCTGTTTACACCATTGACAACATAGGGCACTATGGTTTAGCTTTTGATTATTATACCCATTTTACCTCCCCTATAAGAAGGTATCCTGATGTTTTGGTTCATAGGCTATTAGAATTCTATATGCAGGGTCACGAAAAAACAAATCCGGTAGCATTAGAGGAGGCCTGTACCCACTCTTCAAACAGAGAGCAATTGGCCACAAAAGCAGAGAGAGATTCCATCAAATACATGCAGGTGAAATTCATGCAAGACAAAATCGACCAAGGTTTTGATGGTCTAATTTCCGGAGTTACCGATCGAGGAATGTATGTTGAGATCATAGAGAACAAATGTGAAGGAATGGTAAAGGTTTCTGAAATCAAAGGAGATTATTTTACCTATGATGAAAAGTCCCATAGTCTAGTTGGAGACAGAACAAACAAAATTTATCAACTGGGAGATCCTGTCAGAGTAATTGTAAAAAAGGCAGAACTTATCAAAAGACAATTGGATTTTATTTTAGAGGAACAAAAAGAATAATTAGTTAATTTTGATTAAACTTAACCCAATGAATATGTTTCGCTATTTTTTATGTTCCATTTGTTTGGTGGTTTTTTCTGTTTCAATTTCCGCACAAAGACAAGAGTCACAAACAGATACCAGTTTTGAAAGACAACTCAATGTGAGAGAATTCATCAACCTAAAAGTATATTCAGGCATAGAAGTTAAACTCATACCTGCCAATGAAAATAAGTTGTTGATTAGCGGAGAAGACCGTATGGATGTGGTCGCTAGGATCAAGGGGCAAACTCTTAAAATCAGGCACTCCCTAGAACACATACTCAACCCAACGTTCACCTATGTAGAACTATACCACACAGGATTGCTGGATGAAATCACATTGTATCAAGGATCCAGTCTCAAGGTAGACAGTACCTATAAACAAACCAGTATTTCCCTTAAGGTACAAGAAGGAGCTACTATGAATTTCAAATTTGAGGGCGAAAAACTCACTTCTATTGTAAGTACGGGAGGTAAGCTTTTTCTTTCAGGAAAAGTAACCAACCACCAATCATCCGTAAGCAGTGGAGGTGCTTGTGAAGGAGAAATTTTTGAAACCGAACAGACCAAGGTCAACGTAACAGCAGGTGGAATGTCTTATGTCTATGCCACCGAACTTTTGGAAGCAAGAGTAACTGCGGGAGGCATTATTAGAATCTACGGAAACCCCAAAAAAATTGTGACCAAAAAGACCATTGGAGGCCAAAT
Source organism: uncultured Flavobacteriaceae bacterium (assembly GCA_913052425.1). The sequence continues at coordinate 5,395 of CAJXEG010000008.1, forward strand.
TTTCGAAATGAAATAAAAAAAATCCCGTTGGATCAACGGGATAAAGAGGCATCGAGCGGATTCGAACCGCTGTACAAGCTTTTGCAGAGCTCTGCCTAGCCACTCGGCCACGATGCCATGTGGCAAAAATAATAAATTTTAAGCTTTTTAGGCAGCTGTCTTAACCTTTTAAACGAACACACACTTCTTCAACATCTCCACCGATGGGTGGGTTCTGCTTGGCCACAGAGACCGTTACGCCCTCTACCTCTGGAAATTGTTTCAAAATCCTGTCCATGATTCGCTGCGCAACGTGCTCCAATAAGCGGGATCGAATAGACATCTCTTCTTTTACAATCGCATTGAGACTCACATAGTCTACTGCATCTTCAAGCAAATCCGACTTTGACGGCTGAACCATATCTGTTTCTACCTCTAGGTTGACGATATAGTCACTCCCAATTCGCTCTTCTTCATCCATGCATCCGTGAAATGCGTAAATTCTGATATTGTTTAGTATTACTTGTCCCATTGTTAGGCTTTTAACAAATATATAATATCAGCGTAATTATATTCAAAGAATTAAGCTTTTAATATCTTTGACAAAATTTCAGATGTCAGAAAAGACCCTCAATTTTATTGAACACATCATAGAGGAAGACCTTAACTCTGGGCTTTCTTCCGACTTGCTTAGGTTTAGGTTTCCTCCCGAGCCCAACGGCTATCTCCATATCGGCCACGTCAAGGCCATTTGCCTCAATTTTAATTTAGGCAATAGGTACAAAGCTCCGGTAAACCTCAGGTTTGACGATACCAATCCTGCCAAAGAAGAAACGCAGTATGTACAAGCCATCAAATATGACATCGAATGGCTGGGTTTTCAGTGGGACAAAGAGTGCTATGCTTCAGACTATTTCCCTCAACTTTTTGAATGGGCTAAAGATTTGATTAACAAGGGATTAGCATATGTTGACTCTCAAACTTCCCAGCAAATATCCGAACAAAAGGGCACACCGACACAACCCGGCAAACCCAGCCCTTTTCGCAATCGCTCTAAAGAAGAAAATTTAACACTCTTTCAAGACATGAAGAACGGGAAACACCAAGAAGGAGATCATGTACTTAGAGCAAAAATCGATATGGCTGCTCCCAATATGCTTTTGAGGGATCCCATTATGTATAGAGTGCTATACAAAACCCACCATCGAACGGGAGACGACTGGTGTATTTACCCCATGTATGACTGGACTCATGGGGAGTCGGATTACATTGAACAGATCTCTCACTCATTGTGTTCTTTGGAATTCAAGCCGCACCGTGAACTCTATGATTGGTTTCTAGATGCACTATCCCCCTTGGATACCATCCGACCCAAACAAAGGGAATTTGCCAGGCTGAATCTTTCCTACACAGTTATGAGTAAGAGAAAACTAAAAGCGCTGATTGACCAATCTCATGTGTCGGGATGGGATGATCCCAGAATGCCCACCATAAGCGGATTGAGAAGAAGAGGCTACACTCCCGAATCCCTACAAAACTTTGTCAATACGGCCGGGGTCGCAAAAAGAGAAAACACAATAGATGTATCGCTTTTGGAGTTTTGTGTCCGTGACCATCTAAACAAAATTGCTCCAAGGGTAATGGCGGTTCTAAATCCGGTTAAGCTAACGATAAAGAATTATCCCGATGGACAAACCGAAATGCTCATAGCCGAAAACAATCCCGAAGATGAAAAGGCAGGCTTTAGAGAAGTTCCTTTTTCCGGAAGTTTATACATAGAAAGAGAGGACTTTAAGGAGGAAGCCAACAGAAAGTTTTTTAGGTTGACCCTTGGCAAAGAAGTACGCCTCAAAAACGCATACATCATCAAAGGAGAAGAGGTGGTAAAAGATGCTCAAGGGAACATTACAGAAATCATTTGTAGCTATGACCCCTTGAGTAAGAGTGGTTCCGGTTCAGAGGAAAGCCAAAGAAAAGTCAAAGGAACCCTACACTGGGTATCCAGAGCACATGCTCACCCCATCAAGGTGAATATGTATGACCGTTTGTTTTCCGTCGAAGAGCCTGACAAAAATAAAGACGAAAACCCGGCCCGGTTTATCAATCCTGAATCATTCAGTCAAGTCCGAGGTTATATTGAACCCGCAGTGGTCAGTGCAGCTGCAGGTGAGAAATTCCAATTCCAACGATTGGGTTATTTCATTCTAGAAAACAAAACCGATGAACATTTGGTCTTTAACAAGACCGTTGGTCTAAGAGATACCTGGAAAAAAAGTTAGTCTACTCCCCCTCCGTTTTTCCTTTATTCTGCTTTTTTTGATTCTCTACTTTCATTGCTTCACCGATCTGGTTACTCGCCGTGAAGGAGGCCACCATATTATTCAGCATATCACTGCCGGCCTGTGGTGAATTGGGCAATAAAATCAGATTGCTATTGGTCTCTTCACCGATGGACTGTAGGGTGTCGTAGTGTTGGGTAACAACAATAAGGGCTGACGCCTCTTGAGAGTTGATTCCTACATTGTTAAGCACATCAACGGATTCCTCAAGCCCTCTGGCGATCTCTCTTCTTTGATCAGCAATCCCTTGTCCTTGAAGTCTTTTGCTTTCTGCCTCTGCCTTGGCTTTTTCTACAATCAATATTCTTGCAGCATCTCCTTCGTACTGAGCAGCGATCTTTTGTCGCTCAGCGGCATTGATCCGGTTCATGGCTGTTTTTACCTCTCCGTCGGGGTCGATATCCGTTACCAAAGCTTTGATGATATCATAACCATAGTTGATCATTGCATCATTTAATTCCCCTTTTACTGCATTGGCGATTTCATCCTTTTTCTCGAAAACATCGTCAAGCCTCATCTTAGGTACAACAGCCCTAACCACATCAAAGACATAGGAAGTAATCTGGTCTTGGGGAAAGTCTAGTTTATAAAAGGCATCGTAAACATTATTGGGCAGTATCTTGTATTGAACTGAGACCTTCAGTTTTACAAAAACATCATCTTTGGTTTTGGTTTCGACAATCACATCCAATTGAAGAATCCTTAAGCTTACCCTTCCCGCGATTTTGTCAATAACGGGAATTTTAAAATGAAGGCCCGGTTTACGAATGGCAATAAATTTACCAAATCGTTCGATCACTGCGGAAGTCTGTTGTTTCACAACAAATACCCCAGAGATTAAAAAGAGTACGATTAAAAAAATAATTACATAAGTAGATAGGTCCATGATTTATTTATTCTGGTGATTAAAAAATTTTTCAAGTCTTCTTAAAGTTATCTCATTTCCCAATATCTCGCAAATACTAAAAATATCTGGTCCACTCAAACTGCCCACGATGGCTAATCTTAAACTTTGCATGATTGCTCCAAATGGGAGTCCCTCCTTTTCATTCCACTCCTGAATTTTGGATTTCCATTTCTTTACATCAACATCTTCTTTTATCATTTTGCAAAATTGTTCGATAATTTTTTTGGGTTGATGCTTTTGAATTTTATTCATCACCTTCTCATCGTAATCTACAGGGTCTTTCAAAAACAGCCTAGACTGGGTTTTTAGATCCTCGAGCAAAAATAGTCGATCTCTCAGGAGGGCATAGACGTCGTTTCTCTTTTTTTGAGACCAAGTATTCGTAAGGCATTCCATAAACTCCGGAAAACGATCGAAAATGATTTTTTCATCCGTAAATCCCAAAAATTTGTGATTGATCCATCTCGCTTTTTCAAAATCGAACTTCGCTCCTCCCTTTTGAATCTTTTGGGTATCAAAAATTTTTACCAAGGCATCCATTTCAAAAAGCTCTTCATCGGTTCCGGGGTTCCACCCCAAAAGTGCCAAATAGTTCATTAGCGCCTCGGGCAAAAATCCTCTTTCTTTAAATCCTTTTGACCCTTCCCATGCCAAAGGAAAAACAGGGAAACCCATTTTGTCTCCATCTCTTTTGGAAAGTTTCCCTTTTCCTTGGGGTTTTAATATGAGCGGCAAATGCATAAACTCGGGAGCGCTCCATTCAAATGCATCATAGATCAGTTGGTGCAATGCAAGTGATGGCAACCACTCCTCTCCACGAATCACATGCGTTATCTCCATCAGATGATCGTCAATAACATTGGCAAAGTGATAGGTCGGCATCCCGTCTGCTTTCATCAATATTTTATCATCAATTTCCTCACTTTGTACCTCAATGTGTCCCCTTAGGCCGTCTTTAACCTTTACGCTTTTCCTGGCACTTACTTTTAGCCTTACTACATATGGCACGGTTTTTAGTAATTCTTCGGTTGTTTCACCGGACAGACTTAGTGCGTTTTGGAGCTTCATTCGATTATGGGCGCCATATTTAAAGGTCTTCTTTTGCTGTTCGTGTTCTGTTCTAATAACAGACAGTTCCTCGGCTGTATCAAAAGCATAATAGGCCTTCCCTTTGTCAATCAGTTCCTCAATATATTTTTGATAGATTTCTTTCCTTTCACTTTGTCGGTAAGGCCCCAACTCCCCGGGAGATATTGGACTTTCATCGGGTTGTATACCACTCCAGTTCAATGCCTCTATAATATATTCCTCTGCCTGTTCCACCCTACGGTTCTGGTCGGTATCTTCAATTCTTAAGATAAATTCTCCCTTGTTCTTTTTGGCAAAGAGGTAGTTATACAGTGCTGTTCTTAACCCTCCAATGTGAAGGGCGCCTGTAGGACTGGGGGCAAATCTAACGCGAACACTCATTCTTTTTTTTGTCAAAGATAACATCAAGCCTTACCCTAATGAAATTTTTTTTTTTCTTTGTTCTATATTTGCAAAAAAAAGCTTGATTCGGTTTAATCACGATAAATTTCTATCCTTAACGGAGGAGGACTTGGCGCTTTGGCTCAACAGCATTGTGGAGCAGGAGGGTTATATTGTCGAAGAATTGGAATACAATTTTGTTGATACAGATACCATGCTGTCGCTCAACCAAGAATACCTCAATCACGATACCGATACCGACATCATTACTTTTGACTACACAGAATCCAAGGCGATCAAGGCAGAAGCCTACATTTCGTGCGATGCTTTGAAAAAAAACGCTAAATTACACGCGCAAACTATTGAAAATGAAAGTCTTAGGTTACTTTCTCACGCCTTACTTCACTGTTTGGGCTATAATGACAAGACAAATGAGCAAAAAGAATTAATGCGCTCCAAGGAAGAAGATTGTATAAATTTGTTCCACGTGAAACACTGATATGTTTGAAGGAGTATATGATGTAGTAGTAGTGGGCGGTGGTCATGCAGGAGCCGAAGCCGCTGCGGCAGCAGCCAATATGGGATCAAGAACCCTTTTGGTGACCATGAATTTACAAACCATTGGGCAGATGTCCTGTAACCCTGCCATGGGTGGAATTGCCAAAGGTCAAATCGTGAGAGAAATCGATGCCCTTGGGGGATACAGTGGAATTGTCTCAGACGAATCTGCCATACAGTTTAAAATGCTCAACCAATCCAAAGGGCCTGCCATGTGGAGTCCAAGGGTACAATCCGATAGAATGCTCTTCGCCAAAAAATGGAGGGAGCTTTTGGAACAAACCCAAAACCTGGACTTTTATCAAGATATGATCAAAGATATCATTGTAAAAGATGGCAAGATCGATGGTGTGGTCACCTCTTTGGGAATTTCCATTCGCTCCAAAAGTGTGGTTTTGACTAACGGCACCTTTCTGAATGGCCTTATCCATATCGGAGAAAAAAACTACGGTGGTGGCCGTGCGGGTGAAAAAGCCTCTACCGGTTTAACCCACAGTCTGGAAAAGCTCGGTTTTGAGTCGGGTCGAATGAAAACGGGAACCCCTCCCCGGGTCGATGGTCGTTCTTTGAATTATAATGTCATGGAAGAACAAGCCGGGGACGAAAACCCAGCAAAATTCAGCTTTATCTCCACCACTCCACTAAAGCATCAACGCAGCTGTTATATTACCCATACCAGCCCCCAGGTCCATGACCTCCTCCGAGAGGGTTTTGATCGATCACCCATGTTTAATGGTAACATTCAGAGTACGGGACCGCGTTATTGCCCTTCAATCGAAGATAAGATCAATCGTTTTGCAGACAAATCCCGGCATCAAATTTTTGTAGAGCCAGAGGGTTGGGATACTGTGGAGGTCTATGTCAACGGTTTTTCTACCTCTTTACCTGAGGACATTCAATACCAGTCACTACGTTCTGTTAACGGTTTCGAAAACGTAAAATTCTTCCGGCCTGGCTATGCAATTGAATACGACTACTTCCCTCCCACGCAGCTAAAAAATAGCTTGGAGACCAAGCTGGTTTCGGGATTGTTTTTTGCAGGGCAAATCAATGGAACCACCGGTTATGAAGAAGCGGCATCCCAGGGACTGATGTCAGGAATCAACGCTCATCTTAAAATCAATCAAAAAAAGCCTTTTGTTCTTAAAAGAAACCAAGCCTATATCGGTGTATTGATCGATGATCTGATTACAAAAGGTACAGAGGAGCCATATAGAATGTTTACTTCCAGGGCAGAGTACCGTACCCTTTTGCGCCAAGATAATGCTGACTTAAGGCTCACCCCTTTGTCTTATGATCTGGGATTGGCCAAAAAGGACCGTCTGGAGGCTGTAGAAGAAAAAGCCACCAAAACCAAGGAACTGGTTCACTTTTTCAAAACCCAAAGTTATGTCCTGGAAGAAGTCAACCCCATACTTGAGAAAAAGGACTCCGCACAGGTAAAACAATCCAACAAACTCAGTAAAATTTTATCTCGCCCCCGATTGAGCAGAAAGGACCTGGCACACATCCCTTCTGTTAGGACATTCATCAAGGAACAAGAGATCACGGACGAGGTTTATGAGCAAGCGGAAATTCAGATTAAATATTCGGGATATATTGAAAAGGAAATGGCCAATGCAGAAAAGCTCAATCGTTTGGATCACATAAAAATCCCCGATGATTTTGATTACGATATACTTGCTTCGCTTTCCCACGAAGCCAAGGAAAAACTTAATTACATCAAGCCCACCAACCTGTCTCAGGCTTCAAGGATCAGCGGGATCAATCCCAGCGACATCAGTGTGCTTTTGGTCAAATTGGGTCGATAATTGTTCCACGTGGAACTTATTATGAGCAAAGCAAAAAAAAATAAGATAATAGAAGCAACGGATCATCTGGTCAGCGGGGAGTCCTTTTTAATTCACTGGGATCCAATTCACCTCAGGGCCTGGACAGCGGTTGAGCATTTGGACTCACTCGATACCTATTACGAATCTTCGGACTACATTTCTCATCGCTCAAAACCCGATTCACTCATTTCTCTCTTGTACGTTTGGGCCAGAGGTTTTATGTTGAGCTATAAACATGCCCTTCTCAAAAAGTACCTTAAACCCAATGGCCGTTTGCTGGACATTGGCTGTGGTACGGGTTCTTTTTTGGCCTTTATGAAGAAAAAAGGATGTAAAGTCTCCGGTATCGAAAGCAATGCCAAAGCAAGAAACATTTGCCTTGAAAACAATATAGAGGTTCAAGCGACAGAGGCGGAATTGCCTCCCGAAAGTTTTGACACCATTTCCCTTTGGCACGTTCTGGAACATTTACCTCATCCCGAAAACAGCATAAACACATATAGAGATTTACTCAAACCGACCGGCCTTTTGGTTGTTGCTGTTCCCAATTTTGAAAGTCACGACCGCAACCATTATCAACAAGATTGGGCCGCTTTGGATGTGCCAAGACATTTGTGGCACTTCACCGCAAAAGGCCTGATAAAAACGGCTCAGGGCATTGGCTTTGACCTGATCAAAAAAAGAGCATTAGGATTGGATGTTTTTTATATCTGCTATCTTTCTGAAAAACACAGGGGGAAATCATTCCCTTTCCTCAGGGGAATCCTAAAGGGCTCATGGTTTTCGCTTAAAGCCTTTTTTACCGGCAAGCATTCTTCTTGTGTTTATGTTTTTAGGAAACGGCTTCCTTAGCATTAAAAAAACGCGTCATTGCCAAGGCAAAGTGATTGAAAAGAATTTTAGGATTGGCATTGCGTTCCAAATGATAGGAGGTGTCCTCCAGCAACCTTACCATAGAAGACAAATTGGAACTGTGGACATAAGGAGCAAATTTTCGAATGTTAAACTCAGAATGAATTTTAAGATCATACAAGGCTTCAGATTGATATGAGATCAGCATGGCCTGACGGATAAACTCCAGGGCATAAACCAAAAAAGCTTTTTGTTGTTCCCGTTCAAGGTCGGCAAGCTGATCTGCCCATTGGATTAAATCGATGACAATGGCTTTATTTGCCCGTGCCTTGAATGCTGACCTCAGAAATTGAATCCAAAGTTTTTCAAAATTAAGCGTATGATCCGGAGTGTTCAGCTCCTCTAAAACCTTACGCCAACTTCCTCTGCTCGAAGACAATGTTTGAGGTGCACCCGAATCGGATTTCAATTTTTGAAGTCCACTTTTGATGTCCTCCGGAGTTAAAGGTGTCAATTTTACCTCCTGACAACGAGAGACCAAGGTGGGCAACATTCCTTCTGTTTGATCACAAACCAGCAGAAAAAAGCTGTTTTTAGGAGGCTCCTCCAGCAGCTTTAATAATTTATTGGAAGCATTTTCTGATAATTTATCAGCACCAAAGAGAACCATTACCTTGTTTCCACCATTGTGTGCCTTTAGGTACATCTTGCGATGCATCTTTGCGACTTCCTCTACTCCAATCATCCCTTGTTTGTTTCCGGCTTCCAATTGACGAATCCAGTCTTGAGTAGATCCATAGGGTTGGTGAACGACAAAATCATCCCAAGTGGCTTTGTAATCATCCGAAACGGCCTTGGTGCTTCCCAATCCTTTATTGACCAACGGATATACAAAATTTAAATCGGGATGCTCCAATAACTTTTTCGATGGAGTTCCGTTATTTTCTGCAGTTTCAAGAGCGTCGAAGCCATGCAGTAAACCCAATGCACTGAAAAGGGCCAAAGGGAGACCCCCATAGCCTTTTGAGTCTATAAACAATTGACAATGAGGCACTTGACCTTCATAGACCATCTGTTTTAATTGATATTTCAATCGCTTTTGCCCGATGATTTCACTTGAATACATGCTGATTCTGATCCTAAAAAAGATAAAAATAATCAATCCATTTGGATTTCACTTTCTTCCCAAAAATTATGTTTTCAATACGGTCAAAACCTTTTGCCTAACGGTATAAAAAAGGTATTTTTGACAAAAACTTTAGCATGCGAACCCTAGCAAATCAAAACTTTTCAAATCGTAGAGCCATTGTCAGAGTAGACTTTAACGTTCCGATTGACGATCAATTTCAAGTGACCGATTCTACTAGGATCACAGCGGCCAAAGAAACTATAGATTACATTCTCAATCAAGGTGGTAGTTGTGTCTTGATCTCGCACTTGGGAAGACCTAAGGGCAAAGACCTAAAATTGTCATTGTCTCACATTGTCAGTAAAGTTGAAGAAATTCTCCAAGTTCCTGTTAGTTTTTTCGGCGACTGTGTTGGCAGGGCGGCAGAGCAAGCTGTGGCTTCCATTGTGCCCGGAGGTGTTACTCTTATGGAAAACCTACGTTTCTATAAAGAAGAAACCGCAGGAGATTTGGACTTTGCGGAAGGCCTGTCCAAACTTGGGGACTGTTATGTCAACGATGCTTTTGGAACAGCACACAGGGCCCACGCCTCTACCACCATCATAGCCCAATTTTTTAAGGAAGATAAATTCTTTGGCAGACTGCTCGAAAAGGAGGTCAAGGCCATAGAAAAAGTCATGAAGTCGGGAGAAAAGCCTGTTCTTGCAATTTTGGGTGGAGCCAAGGTTTCATCCAAAATCACCATCATCGAGAACATGTTAGATAAGATTGATCACTTGATCATCGGAGGTGGCATGGTATATACTTTTGCCAAAGCACAAGGTGGAAGCGTAGGTCAATCGATTTGTGAGGATGACTATTGTGATTACGCCTTGGAACTCTTGGAAAAAGCCAAAGCAAAAGGGGTGGAAGTGCATTTGCCAACAGATGTAATTATTGCAGATGATTTTTCTAATGATGCTAACCGAAAGGTTTGTAAAGTTGGTCAAATTCCAGACGATTGGGAAGGCTTGGACGCTGGCCCTGAGACCCTAAAAAATTTCGAGCATGTGGTAATGCAGTCCAAAACCATACTGTGGAATGGGCCCCTTGGCGTGTTTGAATTTGAAAATTTTTCGGGAGGAACCATCTCTCTGGGAGAGCATATTTCCAAAAGTACAGCAGCAGGAGCTTTTTCTTTGGTCGGAGGAGGAGACTCCGTGGCAGCGGTAAAACAATTTGGATTTGAGGATAAAATGAGCTACATTTCTACTGGTGGCGGTGCCATGTTAGAAAGCCTTGAGGGGAAAACTTTGCCCGGGATTGCTGCCTTATTGGAATAAGCCTCAACATCATGAAAAAAGTGGTATTTTTTGTTTTTATCATCTTCGTTACATCTTGTAAGGAACAAAAAACCAAGTTGAGGTATTTACCCGACTCCAACGCCAAGATCAACAATTTGACTGTGGTAATGCCCGAAAAAAGTTGGGCGGGAGCTCTGGGAAACAAAACCCGCACACTATTGGAAAGCCCCTATGAGGGTTTGCCCTTTGATGAGCCCCAGTTTACACTCAAGTATTTACCCCCTAAGGTGTTTTCGGGCTTTGCCAGAAACAGCCGAAATATATTGTGGTTTGTCAGAGACTCTCTTGCCCGATTCCAATTGTCGGAGGATATGATGGCCCAACCCCAGACAGTGGCCAAGGTAAGCGGGGACGACGACGACGTACAAGCCAATTTCTTGGAGGAAAACATCGACCTTTTTAAAGCCATATTGACCGAAAAAGAACGCAAAGAAAAAATCAGAAGGATCAAAAAATCCCCCACCAAAGCCCGCGATTTACAAAAGCGATTTAACATATCGCTGGTTTATCCGACCGCATACAAG
>CAJXEG010000009.1 GCA_913052425.1 uncultured Flavobacteriaceae bacterium
GGCCAGTTTTGCCTTGGTCTGATCAAGTTTTTGGGATAATTTTTGAAGGTAGCCCGCTCCCGATTTGGGGTCAACGTCCCGACCATCAGTAAAACCGTGGATAAAAACTCCAGGACAATCATATTTTGTTGACATCTCCAAGAGGCCTTCCAGATGATCCAAATGTGCGTGTACCCCCCCGTTGGAAAGCAACCCTAAAAAATGTACATTTTTTCCTTGGTCTTGGGCGTAGGTCAATGCCTCTACCAAAACCGGATTCTTTTCAACATTTTTGTCGCCTATGGCTTTTGAAATTTTAACCAAGTCTTGATAAACAATTCTTCCCGCACCCAGATTCATATGCCCCACTTCGCTGTTTCCCATCTGACCGTCGGGCAAGCCTACGTTTTCTCCATGGGTCAACAGAGAGGAATGAGAGTGTTTTTCATACAAAGCATCGATGTTTGGCGTTTGGGCTAAATCTACTGCAGAGACCTCAGGATTGGGGGCAAAACCCCATCCGTCCAAGATCATTAATATTACTTTCTGGGTCATTCAATTTTTTTTACAAAGATAGTAATTCCACCAGCTTGAAATCTGGGCAAGGAGGGAAAAAAATATTTGTTGTTTCTTTGCAGTAATGATAAAAAAAGGGATTGTTTATTGTTCTACAGGAAGCCATTATCGCGTTAAATCCGAAGGGCAGTTTTACGATTGTAGGATCAAAGGGAAATTCCGTATCAAAGGGATAAAAAGCACTAATCCCATTGCTGTGGGAGATAAGGTTTTGTTTAAAATGGAATCTGATTGGGCAGATAGCATGGGGGTGATCAGCGAAATCGAAGCCCGCCAAAACTACATTGTCAGAAAATCGGTCAACCTTTCCAAACAAATCCACATCATCGCCTCCAATATTGATCAGGTTTTTCTGATGATTACCCTCAAAACACCACCCACTTTTCCGGCTTTTATCGACCGTTTTTTGATCACAGCAAAAGCCTATGAGATCAAAACCGTATTGGTATTCAATAAAATCGATTGCTACAATCCTAGGGAATTGATGGAGATGCGTTCACTCAAGGCGGTCTATGAAAAAATAGGTTACGACTCTTATGAGGTGGTGGCCACCGATGGTAATACTTTGGATGCAATACAAAAAACCATGGCCCAAAAGGTAAGCATGTTTTCGGGCCATAGTGGGGTAGGAAAATCCACTTTGCTCAATACCTTGTCACCGGGTTTGGATTTGAAAACCGCCAATGTTTCTGCCCAACACGAACAGGGAAAACACACCACTACCTTTGCCGAAATGTTTGATATGGAGGGTGGAGCTAAAATCATCGACACACCGGGGATAAAGGGTTTTGGAGTGGTGGACATAGAAAAGGAAGAATTGTCCGGCTATTTTACCGAATTTTCTGTCCTAAAAAAGGATTGTAAATTCAACAACTGCCTTCACCTCAACGAACCACAATGCGCGGTCAAAGCGGCATTGGAAGCGGGCGAAATCGCCCAAAGTCGGTACAAATCTTATTTACAACTCTTAGAGGACGATGTTTTATACCGTTAAGTCATGAGAATTGTCATTCAAAGGGTTAGCCAAGCCCAAGTCAAAGTAGCAGGAGAAGTGGTGGGGGATATAGGCCAAGGGCTGTTGGTGCTTTTGGGCATAGAAAATGAAGAGAATCCCTCTGATCTGGAATGGTTGGTCAATAAACTCCTCAATCTGAGGATTTTCAATGATAAAAACCAAGTGATGAATCTTTCGCTTCTGGACATCAAGGGGGAATTGATGGTCATTAGTCAGTTTACTTTGATGGCTGCGACCAAAAAGGGCAATCGACCCTCATACATTCGCGCGGCCCGACCCGAAACAGCCATCCCACTTTACGAACAGTTTCTACTTTTGGCAGAGGTACAATTGGGCAGAAAAGTGGCCAAAGGGGTGTTTGGCACCGACATGAAAGTCAGCCTGACTAACGATGGGCCGGTTACCATTGTCATCGACTCCAAAAACAGGGAATAGCACTAAAGTATATTGACCTCAAACTCCAAGTGGATCGCAAAGTTTTCCAAGACATTGTCTTTGATCGCTTGGGCCAGTTTTTTGATTTCAGCACCGGAGGCATTGCCGTAATTGACCAATACCAAGGCTTGATTTTGGTGCACGCCTGCATCATTCATGCGATATCCCTTATAACCCAAGTGGTCGATCAACCAAGCCGCCGGAATTTTGATTTTTCCCTCTTTATCGGGATAGCGAGGCATCTTGGGATATTGCTGTTGGAGCTCCATAAATTGTTTTGCGGGAATCACCGGATTTTTAAAAAAACTACCACTGTTACCGATTTGACCCGGATCGGGTAATTTGGCAGATCTGATATCTATCACTGCTTGTGCTACACTTTGAATGTCGGGAGACTTGGCCCCTAGTTTTTCGGACAATCCCCCATAGGAGGTATTGACTTGATGCGGTGCCTTGGTCAGATTGAACTGCACCGAAGTAATGATGTATTGCCCTTTGAGCGCATTTTTAAAAATGGAATTTCTATAGCCAAATTGACAATCGAGCTTATTAAAAATTTTGATGTCCCCTGTTTTTATTGACAAAGCCTCACAACTTTCAAAAACTTCCCTCAACTCCACGCCATAAGCCCCGATGTTTTGGATGGGTGCTGCACCTACACTGCCGGGAATCAGTGCCAAATTCTCTACACCTCCCAAGTCATTTTCCAAACACCATAGCACAAAATCGTGCCAGTTTTCTCCCGCTGCGACTTTGACCCTTGCCGACCGATCATACTCCTGTACTATTTCTATTCCACGGGTTTCAATTCTTATCGTAAGCCCCTCAAAATTTTGGGTCAGCAAGAGATTACTCCCTCCCCCCAATACCAAAAGTTGCGCTCCTTGATGTTGTTTTAAAACCGCTTTTAATTCATCAGTGGATTGAACCCCGACAAATTTTTTTGATTTTACATCGATGCCAAACGTATTGTAGGGACGCAGTGAAATGTCTTTTTGAAAATTCAAATCCATAGGGTAATATAGAAAAATGCCTAGGAATTATGGTAGGCAGTCAAAGCTTTTTCTAAAATTTCAGCGGCGCGTTGGAGTTTACTGCTCTCCAAAACAAAAGCCAATCGAACTTGATCTTTTCCCAGCTCGGGAGAGGAATAAAATCCTGCCGCAGGGGCCAACATTAAGGTTTGACCTTGATCCTCAAAGTCGGTGAGCAAAAATTTGGAAAAGTCTTCGGCACTCTCCACGGGAAGTTTGGCGATACAATAAAAGGCCCCCATGGGATTGGAGACTTCCACGCCCTGAATTTTTTCCAGTGCGGCAACGGTGACGCCTTTTCTTTTTTCGTATTCTTTTTTTACACCATCCAAGTAGGAGGGAGGTGCGGAAATGGCGGCTTCACTGGCCATAAGTGCCAAGGCCGGAGGAGACAAACGAAGGTGGGCAAATTTTAGTGCATTGGCCATCAACGTTTTGTTTTTGGAAATCATACAGCCTACCCTAGCACCACATAGGCTATAACGCTTGGAAACAGAATCGATCATCACCGCATGTTGGCTGCCTTTTTTTGATTTTAAAACAGAATAATGGTACTTTTCAGCGTATATAAATTCCCGATATACCTCGTCCACGATGAAAAAAATATCGTGAGCTACAGCCAGATCAATCAGGGCTTTGACCTCTGCCTCACTGTAGAGATAACCCGTTGGATTACTGGGGTTACAGATCAGTATGGCCCGGGTCTTATCAGTAATTTTTTCTTTTAATGCTTCTATGGGCGGCAACTCAAATTGGTTTTCAAAATGAGAAACCACAGGAACTACCTCAACACTGCAAGCGGCTGCAAATCCATTATAATTGGCATAAAAAGGCTCGGGAATGATGATCTCATCCCCAGCATCACAAATCACGTTGAGGGTAAAAGCCAAAGCTTCACTGGCCCCGGTGGTGACGATGATGTCATCCGGTTGGATCGAAATATCGTGTTGTTGATAGTATTGGCAAAGTTGGGTACGAAAGGATAAAGACCCCTGTGAGGAACCGTAAGGCAGCAATTTTAGATCGTGGTTGCGCACAATTTCCATGGCTTCTGCAGGTGCCTCAATATCCGGTTGCCCAATGTTGAGATGCAAAACTTCTAGCCCGCGAGATTTGGCTTCATCTGCGTGAACAACCAGTTTTCTGATGGGTGACGAGGGCAATTTTTGCCCTTTTTTAGAAATTTTTGGCATCTTTCGATTTGTGAGTGCAAATATTCAAAAAAAAGCCCTGATACTCAACTGAGGATCAAAATTAATTGGCTAATACGTTGCCCTTAATTTTCAATGCGATGATGGCGGCATTGGAAACATTAGTATTTACAGTGATCGTTTTTCTGAATATCCCAACGCGATTGGTGTCATACCTTACCGTAATTTCCCCTTTTTTTCCTGGTTCAATGGGTGCTTCGGGTTTTTTGGGAATGGTACAGCCACAACTGGATCTCACCCCTTGAATATCTAAGGGCGCATCGCCAGTATTCTCGAATGTAAAAGTTCGAACCCCATTACTACCTTTGGTGATATCACCGTAATCAATGGTTTCCATATCAAAACTTATCATAGGGCCTGAGGCTTGTGCACTCAATGCCAGCGGAGCAAAAATCAGTAAAATAAAAAGGATTGCTTTTTTCATTGTTATAAATACTATTCTATAAATTTACAACTTTAAAAAGAAAACCAAAACGCAAGGGGTTTTTATAATCCCAAAAGGGTGCTTACTTTTGTCAAGCATTTTAAAGGCTTACCAAGATTCATGCAGATTCCATCTAAGTTTGTTTCCCAAAACGTTGAAGATAAATGGTATTCCTATTGGATGGAGAAAGATTTTTTTTCTTCTACTCCCGACGATAGAGATCCCTACACCATAGTCATCCCCCCTCCCAATGTAACGGGAGTACTCCACATGGGACATATGTTGAACAATACCCTACAAGACATAATCATCCGCCGCGCCAGAATGCAAGGCTATAATGCTTGTTGGGTTCCCGGAACCGACCACGCCTCTATTGCGACAGAGGCCAAAGTGGTGGCCCGACTTAAAGAACAAGGCATCGAAAAATCGACATTGACCCGCGAAGCTTTTTTGGAGCATGCTTGGGACTGGACGCACGAATACGGAGGGGTGATCCTCGAGCAACTGAAAAAACTGGGCTGCTCATGCGATTGGAGCCGCACCAAATTTACCTTAGACGAAAACATGTCGGCCTCGGTCATTGATACTTTTGTCCGGCTTTACAACAAAGGCCTGATCTACAGGGGCTATCGAATGGTCAATTGGGACCCCGAGGCAAAGACCACCCTCTCCGATGAGGAGGTGATTTATGAAGAGCGTGATGGTCAACTGTACCATATCGCCTATGCAGTAGTAGGCAGTGATAAAAAAGTAATAATTGCCACTACTCGTCCCGAAACCCTTTTGGGGGATACGGCAGTTTGTATTCACCCCCAAGATGAACGATACGACAAACTCAAAGGGAAACAGTTGATCGTTCCCATCGCCAACAGAAAAATTCCCATCATCGAAGATGAATACGTGGATATGGAATTTGGTACAGGTTGTCTTAAAGTGACCCCTGCTCATGACATCAACGACAAAGCCCTGGGCGAAAAACACCAATTGGAAGTCATTGATATTTTTAATGAGGATGCTACACTAAACCATCACGGTTTGGAATTTGAGGGCATGGATCGTTTTGTGGCCCGAAAAAAAATAGCTAAAGCCTTGGAGGCATCCGGCCAATTGGTCAAAAAAGAAAATCACCGTCACAAGGTGGGAACATCAGAACGTACCAAAGCCGTGATCGAACCTCGACTTTCGGATCAGTGGTTTCTCAAAATGGAGGGTTTGGCACAACCTGCAATTGCCTCAGTGTTGGAAAGCAAAGAAGTAAAGTTGGTGCCCGAAAAATTTAAAAACACCTATCGCCATTGGATGGAAAATATCCGCGATTGGAATATTTCCAGACAGTTGTGGTGGGGACAGCAAATTCCTGCCTATTACTATGGAAAGGACAATTCCCAATTTGTGGTTGCCAAAGACAAAGCAACTGCTATTGAGCTGGCCAAGGCCACCTCTGGAGACGTTACTCTAAAACCCTCAGATTTGCGTCAAGACGAAGATGTATTGGACACCTGGTTCTCTTCCTGGTTGTGGCCCATTTCAGTTTTTAACGGGGTGCTGGAGCCTGACAATCCCGAGATCAATTATTATTATCCCACACAGGATTTGGTTACTGGCCCCGATATTTTGTTTTTTTGGGTCGCACGAATGATCATGTCGGGTTATGAATTGCGTGAAGAAAAACCCTTTTCAAATGTCTATCTGACGGGATTGGTCAGAGACAAACAGGGCAGAAAAATGTCGAAACAATTGGGAAATTCACCCGATGCTCTTGCTTTGATAGATGAGTTTGGTGCAGATGCCGTCAGGGTAGGGCTGATGCTGAGTTCTGCCGCCGGAAATGACCTGTTGTTTGACGAAAGTCTATGCCAGCAGGGCAAAAATTTTGCCAATAAAATATGGAACGCTTATCGTTTGGTCGAGGGATGGGAGGTCAACCCAACCCAAGAAATGCCCGCCGTCAACAAGGCTGCCATTGAATGGTACGAAAACCTCTTCCACCAAACCCTCAGCCTGATAGATGATCATTACAGTAAATACAGGATATCCGATGCTTTGATGAGCCTGTACAAACTCATTTGGGATGATTTTTGTTCATGGTTTTTGGAAATGGTCAAACCCAACTATGGTGACCCCATAGACAGCAGCACCCTTGCAGCGGTAAAAGCTTTGTTTGAAAACAACCTCCGACTGCTGCATCCTTTTATGCCTTTTATCACTGAAGAACTTTGGCACCATATCGATAAGCGAGACACCCAAGAGGCACTAGTGGTCTCCGATTGGCCCAAAACCCAACCCACAGATCAACAATGCATTGATGATTTTGAAATGGTCAAACAAATCGTGGCGGGGATCAGAAACTTTAGAAAAGAAAAAAATATCGGATTCAAAGAACAATTGATCTTGATTTCCGAGACTCAAATCCCACACCCTGAGGTCATACAAAAATTGGCACAGCTCGAATCCGTCGAACAGAGTGTCCAAGATGAAAACCAAGCACTAGGGTCGTTTAGGGTCGGACAATCCGAGTTTTTTATCCCTATAAACCAAGCCGTTGATCCGGAGGAGGAACGCAAAAAATTGACACAAGAACTCGAATACGCCAAAGGATTTCTAAAATCGGTTGAAAAAAAATTATCCAACGAACGCTTTGTTGCCAACGCCCCCGCAAAGGTTATCGAATTGGAACGTAAAAAAGCAGCTGACGCCAAGGAGAAAATTTCTCTGTTGGAAAAAAGTTTAAGCCAACTTTAGACTTCGGCAATACAGTCTTCCCCGCCTTTTACGATCTGATCTTTTTCAACATTGATCTTGGTGCCTAAGGGTAAAAACAGATCTACCCTGGAACCAAATTTTATAAATCCGGCATCTGCACCTTGTACCGCTTGATCTCCCACTTTGGCATAGTTGACAATACGACGGGCAACGGCTCCTGCAATTTGTCGGTAAAGGATCTGTCCTACTGACTTGTTTTCAACCACTACGGTGGTTCTTTCGTTTAACTCAGAGGATTTGGGATGCCAGGCCACCAAGTATTTTCCCGGATGGTATTTGCTAAAAACAACCGATCCGCTGATGGCATAGCGGGTGACATGTACATTGATGGGGGACATAAAAATGGACACCTGTAAACGCTTGTCTTTAAAAAATTCTTTTTCAAAAACTTCTTCGATGACCACCACTTTTCCATCTACAGGAGAGATGATTTGTTTTTCGTTTGGGATGGTTTTTCGTTTGGGATTTCTAAAAAACTGAAGTACCAATATCAAAATAACGACACTGAGTAATTGCACTGCTTTTTGCATCCAAAAATGGTCAATCCGATACTCGGCCAATAAGGCCAAGGCCGCACAAAGCAAAAAAGTATTGATGATAATTTTAAAACCTTCTTTATGAAACATATTCTTTAAAATTGAGTAGTAAGTAAAACCAAGGTGCTACAAAAATAGCACTGTCCATACGATCGAAAAACCCTCCGTGTCCGGGAATCAGAGATCCGCTGTCTTTGACCTTTGCGTATCGTTTGAAATGGGATTGGATCAGATCGCCCAAGGTCGCCAAAACGCTGGTGATGAAAGCAACAATGATATAAAATCCTATGGATTGATCGGGATGGAAATTTTGAAAAATAAAGGCAGCGATCAAAGCGAAAACCAGTCCACCTAAAAAACCTTCCCAAGTCTTTTTGGGTGACACACGAGGGAAAAGCAGGTTTTTCCCCATTTGCTTCCCTGTCACATAAGCAAAAGAATTATTGGTCCATATCAATACAAAAAACAACAAAACGTTTCTGGGTTCAAAATGATCATCATTTCCTGCCAGTGCAATGATGAAAAAGCATCCCAGACCCAGATAAAACAGACTCAGTAAAGTTCTGGACAAATATTCCAATTGTATCGCTTTATTGCTAAAAAGCCAATAGATCAGGAAAACATGAGCCATAAAAACACTCAGCAGTGGATAGAGCAATTCGGTCGTAAAGATTTTTGATTGGTAGAAATTGTAGACCAAAAGGACGACCAGTGCAACAGGCATATAACTTTTATGGGCAACCAAACGCTGAAATTCAATCATAGCCAATGCTGAAAATATGAGAATAACCAAGGTGTAGAGTAGCAGATCATAGAAAACAGATCCCAATATCAAGCCGACATAAAATAGTCCTGAAATTCCTCTGATGTATAGTTCCCTCATTGACTTATTCCTCTTGAAGTACTAAATATAGGTTTTTCGCACTATTCCCATACGATAAAAAATCATTTTCATCTTTTGAGTTTTTCACATTCAATGTGGTGATGTTGGTGGGCAGTTGATCGGTATACTTATTTTTGAGATTGCTCATCCCTTCGCTTACATCATTTACAAAGTTGTCTAAGCCGGAATAAACGATAAAAAAATCAGGTAATGCCTCTAGTTTAAATTCCTTGAGTTGGTGGTGACAAATGAGCACTGTACCTTTGTTTGCGATCAAGTATTCACACCCGATTAGCAGGGCCTTAAAATTTTGAGGATCAAAAGTAACGGGCAGGGGTTCCAGTCCAAATCTTTGGGTGAGTTGGGGATCAAAGCAGAGTATGTTTGGGGCAATCCAATTATTTTCCTCTAGTATAAGTTTAAAAAATTTGTCAGTGGATTTTATATCCTCACTGTAGATGAATTTACCTCCTTTTTGGGTAAACTTTTCGGCAAAAATGATTTCAACATCATTTTTCTTTTCAGGAAGGTAGGGACTGGTGGCCTCCGGGTCTGGGCTGTTTTTTTTTCTACCGAAGAGTTTATTCCAGAGCCCCACAATTCATTAGTTGACAGCTACCTGAACCCCATCTTTACCGTCTTTTTTTTTATCGGGTTTTACATCATAGGGTCGTTCTCCTAGGATGTTAAACAGATCATCTTTAAAAATCACCTCTTTTTCCAATAACCTTTCGGCAAGTTGCTTGAGCTTATTTTTATTTTTTTTCAACAGATCACAAGCCCTTTTGTACTGCATTTCGATGATGTCGGAAATTTCCTTATCAATGACCTGAGCTGTTTTTTCGGAATAGGGCTTTGTAAAACTGTTTTCCATCTGACCCGTGGAGTCGTAATAGGTAATGTTGCCCAGGGTATCATTCAATCCATAGACAGAAACCATTGCCCGTGCTTGACGGGTTACCTTTTCCAGATCACTGAGTGCACCGGTAGAAATTTTGTCAAACATGATTTTTTCGGCGGCTCTTCCTCCCAATGCTGCACACATTTCATCTAACATTTGTTCCGTTCTGACGATCATTCGTTCTTCGGGCAAGTACCAAGCCGCCCCAAGAGATTGGCCTCGGGGAACTATCGTTACTTTTACCAGAGGAGCGGCGTGCTCAAGCAACCAACTCACGATTGCGTGTCCCGCCTCATGAAATGCAATGGTTTTCTTTTCCTCCGGAGTGACGATTTTATTTTTCTTTTCCAGCCCACCAACAATACGATCTACAGCATCTAGAAAATCTTGCTTACCGACAGATTTTTTGTTTTTCCTTGCTGCGATCAGCGCGGCTTCATTACAAACATTGGCGATATCGGCTCCAGAAAATCCAGGGGTTTGCTTGGCCAAAAACTCCACGTCCAAAGTTTTGACGGACTTCAGGGGTTTGAGGTGCACCTTAAAAATTTCACGTCTTTCATTCAGGTCGGGTAGGTCAACATAAATCTGTCTGTCGAATCGCCCGGCACGCATCAGTGCTTTATCCAAGACATCGGCACGGTTGGTCGCCGCCAATACAATCACATTGGTGTTGGTACCAAAACCATCCATTTCTGTAAGCAACTGGTTTAAGGTGTTTTCTCGCTCATCGTTTGATCCGGTAAAATTATTTTTTCCTCTCGCCCTTCCAATTGCATCGATCTCATCGATAAAAATGATGGAAGGAGATTTGTCTTTGGCTTGTTTGAATAAATCTCTAACCCTAGAGGCACCTACTCCCACAAACATTTCAACAAAATCTGATCCGGACAGGGAGAAAAAAGGAACTTTGGCTTCTCCGGCAACGGCCTTTGCCAAAAGCGTTTTACCGGTTCCCGGCGAACCGACCAACAAGGCTCCTTTTGGAATCTTTCCGCCCAATACGGTGTACTTTTTTGGGTTTTTGAGGAAATCGACGATTTCCTGAATTTCTTCTTTGGCGCCTTCCAGTCCGGCGACGTCTTTGAAAGTAGTTTTGACCTCAGTGTTTTGGTCAAAAAGCTTTGCTTTAGATTTTCCAATGTTAAAGATTTGGCCCCCTGGCCCTCCTGCGCCACCACCGGACATTCTTCTCATCAAGAAAATCCAAACCCCGATGATGATGATGATAGGAAGGAAACCAAGGATGACATCCATCCAACGGTTTTCAATGGTCATGAATTCATAACGGAATTGTATGCCCTTGTCTTCAGCTTGCTCAAGCTTACGCTGAAAAAGCTCCAAGTTCCCCACTTCAAATTCATAATGTGGGCCACTGGTATTTTCTTGCCCCAGGATGTTTTTGGATTTTACGTTCTTGTGAACGCTTTTCTCCAATCCATAGCTGTTCAGGGTTACTTTGGCCAGTTTTTGATTGACAACAATAATTTCTTCTACGTCCCCCTCGTTTAGAAAACGCTCAAAATCTGAAATATTTGTTTTACTGATCGATTGCCAGTTGCCATCTCCTCCAAAAATACTCATTCCAAGCAGTATGGTGATAATAACCGCATAAACCCAATAGGGACTAATTTTTAACTTATTATTGTTTCCTTCTTTCATAGTCAATTAATAATTCGATGCAATTTTTGTGGTTTTAGCATCTCCCCAGAGTCCTTCAATATTGTAGTATTCTCGGATCTGTTTTTGAAAAACATGAACCACTATGTTTACATAGTCAATCAAAACCCATTCGGCGTTGTCGTTTCCTTCAGTATGAAAGGGTTTTTCTTTTAGCTCCTTGCTTACCGTTTTTTGAATGGCACTGACAATTGCGTTGACATGGGTATTGGAACTCCCAGTACATACAATAAAATAGCTACAAACAGTATTTTCAATATCTCTGAGATCCAAAAGACTCACGTCTAATCCTTTAACATTATCTATGCCTAAAATGATGTTTGAAATTAGGGCATCCTCAGTGGACTTCGGTTTTGACATTAAAAAATTCTAGTTTTACACAAATTTATTACATTTTACATTCATAGCGTTCTAAACCATGAGCAATTTCAATATAATCAAACTTAATGCCACAGCCTCTTCAAACGATTGGTTGAAGGACAGATTTTTGACAGGAGATTGTTTTGACGGTGATGTGGTTTGGGTGAGAAATCAAACCCAAGGCAGGGGTCAAAGGAATAAGCATTGGCAAACCGAACCCATGAAAAACCTTACGTTTAGCCTATTTAAGCTTTTCCCGAGGCTGAGGGTAAAAAACGCTTTTGCCATCAATTGTGCCGTCACTTTGGCAGTGATAGAGGCATTGGGTGAATTGGCGAATATTGACTTAATGCTGAAATGGCCTAACGACATTTTGTCAGGTAAAAATAAAATAGGGGGGATTTTGATCGAAAACATGATCAAAGGAGATCGCATAACGGCTTCCATTATTGGCATTGGTTTAAATATTAACCAGGAGAGTTTTGAGGGCCTTCCCCACGCGAGTTCTCTTTTTTTAAAAACAGCCTACAGGGTAGACATTGGCGATGTTTTGAAAAGGGTATTAAAGTTTTTGGAGGTTTATTTGGATAGGCTTTCCGATGTCGATGCTGCAGGCTTAAATGCAGAATACGAAGCTTTGCTGTTTCAAAAGGGAAAAATGTCAACCTTTAAAGATCAAAAAGAAACATTTCAGGGGGTTATCAAGGGAGTGACCGAAAGTGGCTTCTTGAAGATCCAAAAAAACTCCGGGGAGACTTCCGACTACCCTCACGGAGCCATTGAAATGATATTCTAAGAGGCTTGCCATTGGGAAGGGGAAACCCTCCAAGATTTGAGAACGGATATTTCGGATGCCTCGACATAATTGGATTTTTTGGCTTCGATAATCAAATGATGATAATCACTCAAGGTATGGAGTTGGATTTCCTCGGCTTTGAAATTATCCACGGCCAATTCGAAACCATAATCGAATAGCCCTAACATTCCCAGCACCTCAACCCCTTCTTTCCTGAGTGCTTTTACCGCATTGAGACTGCTTTTTCCTGTGGAAATCAAATCTTCGATGACCAATACTTTTTTGTCGGGATCAAGCTGGCCTTCGATTTGATTTAGCCTTCCATGTGACTTGGGCTCCGGTCTGACGTAGATAAAAGGAGCATTGAGAACGTCGGCAACCATTATGCCGATTCCAATGGCACCTGTCGCTACTCCAGCCACCACATAACCCTCGCCGTAGAGGCTTTGGGCTTGTTCTGCTATTTTTTCGGCTAAAAAACGTCTTGTTTTTGGATAAGAAAGCGCAATTCTGTTATCGCAGTAAATGGGAGACTTCCATCCGCTGGCCCAAGTAAATGGATTTTTGGGATTCAATTTTATTGCATTAATTTGTAGTAGGGAATTTGCTGTCTGCCGAGCCGTCTCTTGATCATAAATCATACACAAATGTATAAAGTTTTTTTCAATAAAAAATTTGTTTTGCTCACCACCCAAATCGTTGATCACGACGATCAAACCCCTTTTTTCTACATCAAGTACAGTGACCAAAAACAGATTATTACTGCCCTAAAATCAAAAAAAACAAAGGGCGTTTATTTGTATCATGCCAAGGAGGATAAACTGTGGAAACACCTCTTGAAAACATTTTCATTGGTCGAAGCTGCCGGGGGTCTTGTCGAACACCAAAACGGTAAAGTTTTGTTCATTTACAGAAACAATAAATGGGACTTACCCAAAGGGAAAATTGAGAAAAAAGAAATATTAATCGATGGAGCACTCAGAGAGGTGATGGAAGAAACAGGAGCAAAGGATTTGATTGTAAAAAAGAGTCTTAACCATACCTTTCACCTTTTTTCCCGGAACGGTAACTACAAGTTAAAGAAAACCTATTGGTATTTGATGACTACTTCCTACGAGGGTCTTTTAGAACCTCAGTTGGAGGAGGGGATTGCCAAGGCCGAGTGGAAAACCAAAGAGGAAGTCCCCGTTTTAATGGAAAATGCCTACGAAAACATCAAACTGTTTTTTGAAGAAATGGATTGGATCTGAATTAAGCCCTCACTGTAGCGGGAACCAATTGGGTATAATCCCCCTTATTTGATATAATCTCCCTTACAATACTACTGCTTATAAAAGAGGTTTTGGCTGCGGTGAGTAGAAAAATTGTTTCAATTCCAGACAATTTTCTATTGGTGTGGGCAATGGCTTTTTCGAATTCAAAATCGGCGGGATTTCTCAATCCTCTGATGATAAAATCAGCTTGAATTTTTTTACAAAACTCAATGGTCAATCCTTCGTATTGAGTTACCGAAATGCTTTTTTGCTCGGCAAAAGTTTCTTCGATAAAAGTCATCCTTTTTTTGAGTGGAAACATGTATTTTTTTTCGGAATTGGTTCCCACCCCGATAACGATTTCATCAAAAAGCGGAATGCTCCGTTTGATGATGTCCACATGCCCCAAGGTGATGGGGTCAAAAGAACCGGGAAAAACAGCGCGTTTCATGTCACTAAATTAGTAGTTTTTTCATTGCTTCTGCCAGCAATGATTCGAAAAAGTCCGCCAATTCAATTCCTGCGGCGCTGACCTGCTGTGGGATGAGACTGGCGGCGGTCAAACCGGGAATCGTATTGACCTCCAACAAATGGGGAATCCCCTTCACAATGATGAATTCACTCCTACAAATCCCTTGCAGTCCCAATTGACGGTAAAGTTTTTTGACGGTGGCATGTATTTCGTTCAAGGTGGTATCATCAACTCGGGCCGGGGTTATCTCTTGAGATTTGCCATTGTATTTTGCATCATAGTCAAAAAAATCGTTTTCCGAAATGATCTCGGTAATGGGCAAAACGATGACTTCGCCATCCAAAACATAGGCTCCGACGGTGATTTCCATACCCACCAAAGCGGCTTCGATGATCAATTGAGCATCTTCTTTTAGGGCGGTGTTTACCGCCTCTTTTAAGGCCTTTTTTTCATATACTTTAACGATCCCATAGCTGCTTCCCGAACGATTGGGTTTGACAAAACAGGGCAGACCGACTTTTTTTTCTATGGCATCGACATCCAAAGGGTCGCCTTGGTCAAAAGTGAATGACTTTGCCACCGGAACCTTCCATTCTTTTACCTTTTCCAGACAATCTCTTTTGTTAAATGTCAGTGCTGCAATTTGTTGACTACAGCTCGAATGTGGGATTTGTAGCTGCCCCAAAATTTCAGCCAATTGCCCATCCTCTCCCGGACTTCCGTGTATGGCGTTAAACACCACATCGAAATGAACAACTTTTCCGTCCATTTTAAATGTAAAAGTTTTTAGATCGAGGGGGTAGTGGTTTTCTTGAGGGTCTAGGACAGTCCAGTTGTTTTTGTCGACCACGATTCTATAGCAGTTCCATTGAGATTGCGGTAAAGCTCGGTAAACCGTATTTCCACTTTCAAGAGAAATTTCTCGCTCGGAGGAGTGTCCTCCCATTGCGATGCCCACTACTTTTTTACTCATGAATAAGCTTTTAGCAAATGTATTGCATTTAAAATTAATCCTTAAGCCCATTGATTTATTATCTTTGGGAAGTTTTTAGACGATGAATTTTTTAAGATTTCTTTTCAGTAAAACCTTATTTATTCAATTGACCCTTGCCTTTTTGGTGGGTGTATTGTTTGTTTATTTAAGCCTGAGTTTTTTAAAATACATCACCTTTCACGATCAATATCAACAAGTCCCGGATTTAAAGGGCATCCCCTTGATTAATTTACCCCAAATCACCGCAGATAAAAACCTGAGATACGAAATCATTGATTCCTCAAAATTCACCCCCAATCTTCCACCGCTAAGCGTTATTGAGCACCAGCCCGGCCCCGGACAATCGGTAAAGAAAAATCGTAAGATTTACGTCACCTTAAATCCTTCGGGCTACAGGAGAATTAGTGTCCCGGACGTGGTTCAAATCACGCGAAGAAATGCAGAAGTCACTTTGTTGTCGGTTGGGTTTACTATCGGTGAAATCAGCTATAAAAACAATATAGGTAAGGACATGGTTTTGGAAATGCGTTATAGAGGAGAGCCCTTAGAGGCGGGAACATTACTACAAAAAACAGCCGAAATAGATTTGGTATTGGGCAATGGCAAAAGAAACTAAACCGATTGATGGAACCGAACTTACCGACGATCCATTGTATGAA
>CAJXEG010000010.1 GCA_913052425.1 uncultured Flavobacteriaceae bacterium
TGGTAATGAATCCATAACCTTTGGATCCATTAAAGAATTTAACTGTACCAGTCATATTTTAATTTAAAAATTTTGTGCAAGTTACACTTTCTTAGGCGGGGAAACTTAATTAGATCATTTTTTTTGATCTAAATCCCGAAGTTTCTCCAAATTCTCTTTGGAAAGGGTGTAGTCTTTAAGTTTTTTTCCCTTCCATCGGTGTACCAAAAAAAGAGGCATAAAGATGAATGCCGAAGTTAATACGGTGAATCCGATGATCTTATTTCCCAATAGAGTATTCCCGGTAGTATTTTCATAAAGCCCTGCTGTCAAGCTGAAAAGAATTCCCAAAAAAAGAAATCTCAATAAATATTTCATGGCTAATGACTTTAGTGGTTATAGGAATTTTCTTTTGTCAAGGATTTTTGGGCAATGATTTAAGGTATAATTCTTCCAATTGGGCATCTTCCAGAACTGCAGGTGCGTTGATCATCACATCTCTGCCATTATTGTTTTTGGGGAATGCGATAAAGTCTCTGATGGTCTCGCTTCCTCCAAGTATGGCCACCAAACGATCGAGTCCCAATGCAATTCCACCGTGGGGAGGGGCACCATACTGGAAGGCATCCATCAAAAAGCCAAATTGTTCTTGAGCTTCTTTTTCTGTGAATCCCAGCAGATCAAACATTTTCTCTTGCAGGGCTGTATCGTGTATTCGGATTGAACCACCACCAATTTCATTTCCATTCAATACCAGATCATAGGCATTGGCCTTTACATTAGCGGGGTCGCTTTCCAACAAATCAATATCCTCTTTTTTTGGAGCGGTAAAAGGGTGGTGCATGGCGTGATATCGCTGCGTCTCATCGTCCCATTCCAGCAGCGGAAAGTCGGTTACCCAAAGGGCGGCAAACTCGTCGGGTTTTCTCAGTCCCATTTGCTCGGCAATTTCCATGCGCAGTGCACTCAGTTGGGTTCGTATGGCTTGGGCTGGCCCTGCCATCACAAAGATCAAATCTCCGGCATTTGCTCCTGTTGCAGTTGCCCATTGGGACAGCTCTTCACTGTCAAAAAATTTATCGACAGAGGATTTGTAGCTTCCATCCTCGTTACATTTTACCCATACCAAACCTTTGGCGCCGATTTGAGGACGCTTTACCCATTCGATCCATCCATCAATTTCTTTTCGGGTCATATTGGCACCCCCTGCCACTGCAATTCCCACGACCAATTCTTGACTGTCAAATACATTAAAGCCCTTGTTTTGTGCCAGTGCATTAAGCTCGCCAAAAGTCATCCCAAAGCGTATGTCGGGTTTGTCATTACCGTATTTTTCCATTGCTTCTGCGAAAGTCATCCGGGGAAAGTCACCCAATTCCACGCCTTTAATTTCTTTCAAGAGGTGTTGGATCATGGCCTCAAATTGCAACAATACATCTTCTTGTTCAACAAATGTCATTTCACAATCGATCTGTGTAAATTCCGGTTGCCGGTCGGCCCTTAGGTCTTCATCCCTAAAACATTTAACGATTTGGAAATATTTGTCAAAACTGGCGATCATCAAGAGCTGCTTAAAGGTCTGTGGAGATTGAGGTAGGGCATAAAATTGTCCGCTATTCATTCTGGAGGGCACGACAAAATCGCGAGCTCCCTCAGGAGTCGATTTGATCAAATAGGGTGTTTCTACATCGATAAAGTCTGCTTGGGATAAAAAATTCCGAACCGCCATCGTCACTTTGTGCCTAAGGATGAGATTCTCTCGTACAGGGGTGCGTCTTAAATCCAAATAGCGATATTGCATCCGCAGTTCGTCTCCTCCGTCCGTTTGATTTTCAATGGTAAAGGGCGGGGTTTTGGAGGCGTTTAATACCGTTAACTCCCTTGCCAGTATTTCGATCCCTCCTGTAGCCATATTGGGGTTTTTGGATTCCCTCTCGATTACTTTTCCCTTGATTTGGATCACGTCCTCACGGCCCAACTCCAACGATTTTTTATAAACCGCTTCGGGGGTACGCTCCTCGTCAAAAACCAATTGAGTGATCCCAAAACGATCCCTCAAATCGATCCAAACGATAAAACCTTTATTCCTGATTTTTTGTACCCATCCGGCCAGGGTAACTTCTTCGTTGGAATGATTTTCATTCAATGCGCCGCAGTGGTGGGATCTCAACATTTTGTTTGAATTAGTTGCAAATGTAATAAGCCTTTTCCATGACCAAAAATTATTTTTGAAATAGCTTTTTCCATTTCAGCTTGATCTGGTAGCTGATCAGAAAAGTAGCGGGGACAATGATCAGGGTGAGGAAAGTAGCAAAAGTCAATCCAAAGATCACAGTCTTGGCCAAAGGTCCCCAGAAAATAACATTGTCCCCTCCGACAAAGACCTTGGGATCCCATTGCGAAAACAAGGAGAAAAAGTCGATGTTCAGACCGATGGCCAATGGAATCAATCCCAATATGGTGGTAATCGCAGTGAGGATCACCGGGCGCAATCTTGCGGTTCCTCCTTCGATGATGGCCTCAATGGCTTCGACATTGGGCAACATGCTTTCCTCGGGAAGTTCCAGAGCCAACTTTTTCCTGTCGATCAACAACTGGGTATAGTCCAATAATACTACACCATTGTTCACCACAATCCCGGACAGTGAAATGATCCCCATCATGGTCATCAATATCACAAAAGGCATTTGGAATAGGGTGATCCCCAAAAATACTCCGGTAAAACTCAAGAAAATAGAAATCAGGATGATGATGGGTTTGGAAATGGAATTGAATTGGAAAACCAACAATAACATGATCAGCGCCAGAGCTGCCAAAAGTGCATTGGTCAAGAAGGTCATGTTTTTTTCTTGTTCTTCGATTTCTCCGGTGAATTTGAATTCGACCCCCATATCAAGCGAGTAATTCAGCAGGGCCGATTTGACATTGGCCACCACTTCGTTGGCGTTGTAGCCCGCCAATACATCGGAATACAAGGTCACCAGCCGAATGGATTTGCGATGTTTTATGGCGCTATAGGAAGAAGAGTTTTGGGCTTTGACCAAGGCAGCAATCGGGATCTCTTTGATTTTTCCGGAGGATTGGTCCCTAAAAGTTACGAATTGATTGAACAAGGCATTCTTGTCATATCGGTATTGCTCTTGAAAACGGACATTGATTTCGTAATCCTCACCATCTTTTTTATAAATACCTGCTTTGACACCAAAAAGTGAATTTCTCAATTGGGAACCGATCATACCTGCAGACACACCCAACTCTCCTGCTTTTTTTCGATCGATGATCAGTTGGGTTCCCGGTTTGTTTTTGTTTACATCGATTTTCAATTCCTCTACTCCGGGGATGTTTTCCGTATTGAGGAAGTCTTTCATCACTTGTGCAGTTTGGATAAGCTTTTCGTAATCCCTACCGGAAATTTCGATATTGACAGGATAGCCCACCGGTGGACCATTGGCGTCTTTTTCCACAGAAATAGACACCCCCGGATATTTGCCGCTAAGGAACTTTTGAATTTCGCTGCGCAGGCTTTCACTCGACAGTCCATTCCTGAACTTAAATTCCCGCATGGTGAGCGATATTTTGGCTTTGTGCGGCATTTCGTTGGTTACCCCACCGTCAATTTCGGGATTTCCGGCTCCGGCCCCAACTTGCGCCACAGCATCCTCGACCAAATAGTTGTAATCGCCATCCCGATATTTTTCTTGATTGATTACCGAAAAGATATCCGCCTCAATCTTTTGAGTAATGGCGTTGGTCTTATTAATGTCGGTTCCCTCTGGATATTCGATATAGGTTAAAATTTGTAAGGGTTGATTTTCGGGGAAAAACTCCACCTTGGGCGGAAAGATACCCATCAAAACAAAAGAGGAGATTAGCAGTAAGAATGTGCCGATCAAAAATGCAAAGGGACGATATCCTTTGAGTGCCATGGATAAAAAGGAGCGATAGCCTTTTTCCATTTTTGGTAAAAACTGATTTTGAAAAACAGAAGCCAGCCCTTTAAGAAAATATTTATAGGCCCAAAACAGGAAGGTGATGGCGATCATCATTGTTCCTAGTCCTCTTAAAGCCCCTTGGTTGAAAACCAAAATCAAACCCAATCCTCCTAGGATGAGTGTCAGCCTGAGCAGTCCCATGAGAGAGATTTGTCTCTCGCTGATTTCCATAAAGCGAGAAACGAGCATGGAGTTGAAAAACAAGGCCACGATCAGTGAAGATCCCAATACCACAGATAGGGTGATGGGGAAGTAAATCATGAATTCGCCCATCAGTCCTGGCCATGCTCCCAAGGGAACAAATGCGGCAATGGTGGTGGCAGTAGAAACAATGATGGGATAGGCAATTTCTCCAATCCCTACTTTGGCTGCTTGGATGCGACTCATGCCCTCTTTCTCCATCAAACGGTAGACGTTTTCGACCACAACAATCCCGTTATCTACCAACATGCCCAGTCCCATCACCAATCCAAACAGAACCATTGTATTCATGGTATAGCCCAATAGGGAAAGTATCATAAATGACATGAACATGGACATGGGGATGGCAAAGCCCACAAAAAGGGAATTCCTAAAACCCAAAAAGAACATCAATACTGTGACCACCAGCAATACCCCAAAGATGATGTTGTTGACCAAATCACTGACTTGATTCAGGGTAATGGCCGATTGATCATTGGAGATGGTGAGTTTGATGTTTTTGGGAAAAATATTTTTTCCAATGTCATCGATCAAGGCTTGTATTTTTTGGGAGGCTTGGATCAGGTTTTTCCCGCCTCTTTTTTTTACGTCGAGCAAGACGACCTTTTTTCCAAAGGATCTGGCGTAGGAAGAAATGTCTTTTTCTTTAAAAGTGATGGTGGCGACATCTCCCAGGTAGGTTACTGCTTTTTCACTTTTAACGACAAAGTTTTTGAGTTCTTCCGGATCGGAAATTTCTCCGATGATCCTCAAACTTCTTCTTTGTCCTCCGGTGACGATATTCCCAGCAGAGATGGTGGTATTTTCTCCCCCAATGGCACTGAGAATATCGTTAAAACTGATTTTGGCCGCAGTCATTTTGTAAATGTCTACTGCGATTTCGACCTCAAAAGCTTGTATGCCCCTAACATCGGCCGATTTGATCTCGGGGATTTGTTCAATTTTTTCTTCCAGATAGCCTGCAAAATCTTTCATTTGCTCAATAGGGTAATCTCCCATCATGCTGATGCTCAAAATGGGCATCAATTCAGAAAAATCCATTTCAAAAACAGAAGGTTCTACTTTGGCGTTGTTGAAAGTGGGCCAATCGGCACCCGATACTACGCCGTCGACCAGATCTTTTGTTTTTTGCTTGGCCAGGTCCAGTGGTATATTTTCGTCAAATTCCAATTGGATTACGGCAAAATCCTCCTCAGAAGTAGAGGTAATATCGACCAAGTTGGACACCCCTTTGAGGGCATCCTCAAGGGGATCGACAATCAATCGTTCAATGTCCTCGGCCGTATTTCCGGGGAATACTGCAGATACAAAAATACGGGTGTCGTTGATCTCTGGGAAACTTTCCCGAGGCATGATCTTGTAGGATCGTATGCCCAAAAAGAAAAAGATCGTCATGATGACATAGATCACTGTTTTGTGATCTATGGACCAACTGGATAAAGGAAATTCTTTGTGTATTTTTTTCATTTTTTGCGATCCAATTATTGAATGTTTTTGACCCTTTGATTGTTTTCTACTATTGTTGCTCCTTCATCTACCAAAA
This sequence comes from uncultured Flavobacteriaceae bacterium, assembly GCA_913052425.1. The sequence continues at coordinate 5,716 of CAJXEG010000010.1, forward strand.
GATCACCGGCTTGAATCCCCTCCAATACTTCTACTTTATCCATGCTGTTTTTACCCAATCGAACAAAAGTCTGTTCGGTACGATAGACTTGATCTTTCCCGTCGGATTTTAATTTGAAAATATATTTTTTACCATTGGCGTTTTCTTTGACAATCCGCATGGGAATCATCAGAGCTTCCGGATTGCTGTAATCGTTGATTTTTAATTTACAGCTCAGATTGGGTTTGATCATTTCATCGGGGTTGGGAAGGAGAGTTTCCACTCTAAAACTTCGGTTGTTGGGATTGATAAAGTTACCGGTCTGACGGATAGTGGTGGCATATTCTCGATCCAACATAGGAATCTTCACCGTTGTTGAGGTTCCCTTTTTTACCTGCTCTAGGTAGCGCTCTGGCACGCTTGCCTCTGTGTACATCTTTTTGAGATTGACGATTCTCATCACTGGGGTTTGTCCGGGTAACAAATTGGCTCCTGTATTGGCTACAATTTCGTCTATGGTCCCAGAGAAAGGTGCCAAAATCTGGGTACGTTGTAATTGTTTTTTCAGCTGGGCAACGGTTTTTAATTGACTTTCATAGGTCGCTTTGGCTTGAAGCAAATTCATTTCTGAGCCAATATTTTGATTCCATAGTCTTTGGGTACGCTCGTATGTTGTTTTTGAAAGCCTCGCTTGTATCTGCAATTGCTCCAGTTGGTTTTTAAGTCCCGCATCATCAATCTGAGCGAGTAGTTTTCCTTTTTTGACCTTTTGACCTTCCTCAACGTAAACTTTTTTAAGTGTACCATTGTACTCGGGATAAAGTAGCACATTTTGTCGTGTTTTGATGTTGGCCTGTATTTCTATATGGTGATCAAAATTTTCCGGTTTTACCTCAAACATAGAAATCAGTGCCAGTTTTTCGGAGGGATCCAAATTCGCAATGGCGGCATTGATTTGAGTTAACTCCATTTTTAGGGCATTGAGGGTTTTTAACTTGTCTTCTTTTTGGGTCTTTAGACCATTGAGGTCCTTTGCTTCGATCAGTTCTGTGGTTGAGACAGATTGATCTCCGGAACAGCCAATGATAAAGGCAATGATGTAGAGAGCGTGTATATTTTTTTTCATGGACTAGTTAGTATTAGAATGATTGAGAAGCGTTTCCAGTTCGATTTTATTACTGATCACTTTTTGAATGGCACTGACAAAATTATTTTGGGCGGTATAGAGCTGAAGTTGGGACATACGGAGTTCAAAAGTTTGGATCATGCCTTCAAAATATTTGGTTTGATTTTTTTGTTCGATGCTTTCGGCCAGTCTCAAATTTTCTTTTTCGGTATAGTAATTGTCTATCGACAATTGATATTCGTTTAGGGTGGCATTCACTTCAATTCTGATTTTAGATTGGGTTTCCTCCAGTTGGGTTTTGGCTTGATCCAGGCTGATTTTCGCCTTTTGTGTGTTTGCACTTTTGCCCAAGGAACTGAATATGGGGATTTGTACGTTCAACCCCAGCAGGGAAGACCCATACCACTTTTGGTCACCATCGGTAAAAGTAAACTCATTGCTGTTTCCCGTATAGGTGCGGTTGATAAAAGCATTGACCTTAGGGAGTGCTTTGGATTTTTCAAGTTTTAATTTTAAAGCTTCAGATTTTAGGGTGTTATCGGCAATTCTGATGTCGATGTTGTTGTCAATATTGTCGGTATTGGGAAGGGTTTGGAAGTAGATGTCTTCATTGAAAATATCGTCCAGTTCATCGGTGAGTTTCAGGGGGTATTCTATGGGATAACCAATGACGAATTTGAGCATGTCTTGTTGGATCTTTAACAGGTTTTGGGCGTATTTTAGACGGCTGTTGGCTTGGGCCAGTGACAACTGAATTTGCTCTACGCTTTCTTCTTCCTCAAAACCATTCCGAAACAGTTGATGTATTTCTTGGAAATTGTTTTCCAAAGAAGCTCTGTTTTTCTCCAAAAAAATGATATTGTATTTTGCCAACAGGGCATTGGAGTAGAGGTTGGTGACCATCTTTTTTACCTCCAAATTTGTTTTTTCAAACAGGTTTTCTGAAATGGCCAGGTACACTTTGGTGGCCTGAAGTCCCACCAGATAAGAACCGTCAAAAATGAGTTGTTCCATTTTCAACGACCCGATCATGTTTTGTTCTGTCCCGAAGGTGAGCTCACTAAACTCTCCCGGATTTCCTCCAAAAAACTCGGCGGGAACCAGTGAAACGGGCATTTCCAAAAAGTTTTGATAATTGACCACAGAGCTGATTTGAGGCAGTCCCGTAGCAATGGTTTTCCATTTTTCTTTTTTTGCTTTTTGAATTTCACGATCGGCATTGATGATCGAGCGGTTGTGGGTCAACCCAAAAGCAATGGCTTCTTCCAATGTAAGTGACTCGGGCAACTCTTGGGCTTGAGTCGAGCCAAAAAGGAGGGTTAAAAACAAAAATAAATGAATCTTCATGGAGTTATATTGTTTCGTTGTATTCTTCTAAAAAATTTAATCCTTTGGGGGTAACAATGGCCCTTAGGTGATAATCAATGTATTTTCCGATGATGAGATCAATGTCCGTATCCTCAGGAGGGAATAGCTCTATATCACGTAATCCTCTAAATCCATTAAAGTAGATACGTGTAATAAATTCGGTATCGATAGAAGCTCTAAAAAGACCCGATTCTATTCCTTTATTTAAATTCATCTTAAACGTTTCTCCCAAGGCGGAAAGTTCCTTCTTTCTTATTTCTGCATAGATGGAAGGATAATATTTTTGCAATTGGTATTGGGGGGATTTGTCTTTTTTCCCCAAAACTTCCACCGCTATTTTTTTGGTCTCATACAGGGCTTTAATGGGATTTTCGATTGAAGATTGAACGGCTATGATTTTGTCTTTTACTTCCTCAAAAACATGAAAAACTGCCGATCTGACCAAAGAAGTTTTATCACTAAAATGGACATAGATCGTTTTTTTGGAGATGTGCATGTGCTCGGCAATATCGTCCATGGTTACAGCCTTATAGCCATATTGGAGGAACAAAGAAGAAGCCGATACAACGATATCTCTTTCCATAGCAATTTTTTGCAAACATATAACAGAAACTTTAAAAACAAAAAAAGTTTCCAAAGTTTATTTCTTTTTTATGTTACTTTAACTTTTGGCGGTGTATTTTTAACAAAATCAATTTCTATGAATCTTTTCAGGGCCTATCAACAAGTATTTGAGTCTGCACTTGAAGATTTCAATCAAGACCAATCTCCCCAAAACCTCTACCTACCCATGCAATATCTGCTGGATTTGGGCGGAAAGAGAATACGACCTTTTTTGACCTTGATGGCAGGAGGTGCATATGGCGTTAGTGTAAAAGAGGCCTTAGGCGCGGCAATGGCAGTGGAGGTATTTCACAATTTCACCCTAATGCACGATGATATCATGGACAAGGCGACTTTGCGCAGGGGAAAGACCACAGTACACGAAAAATGGGATGTCAATACCGCCATCTTATCCGGCGATGCCATGTTGATCAAAGCCTACCAATGTCTGGAAACATATCAGATCGATGTCTTTCAACAATTGACCCGTTTGTTGAGTAAAACCGCCATTGAAGTTTGTGAGGGCCAGCAATACGATATGGATTTTGAAACCCGACCCAATACCTCTGAGGAAGAATACATCGAAATGATCCGACTGAAAACAGCAGTTTTGGTGGGTTGTGCGCTACAAATGGGTGCCATCATTGGCAAGGCGAGCGAGGAGGATCAACAGGCCATTTATGACTTTGGTATCCAACTGGGCTTGGCTTTTCAATTGCAAGACGACTATCTGGACACTTTTGGTGATCAAGAAACCTTTGGAAAAAAAATAGGGGGAGACATCCTCGAGGATAAAAAAACCATTCTTTATCATTTAGCGATCAAGGCAGGAAGGGAAGACGACAGACAGTTATTAAAATCCCTTTTGGGAGGAAATGATCCTATTGATGATGCGGAAAAAATAAATAAGGTAAAATCTTTATTCGATTCTACATCGGCGCAGTCTGCCACCCGAGATTTGATTCAATACCATTCGGATTTGGCAGACACCGAATTGGAGAAACTCACCATCAGTGAAGATCAAAAAAATCGTTTTCGTGAGCTTAAAGGTTGGTTGATGCAACGCACTTACTAGAAAATTCTTTTCCAAAGGGCATTGACAAATTGCCTCACGTTAAAAGACCGCATGATTTGAAATTCTTGCCACAGTGAACTTTTTTCGTCTAAGAATCTGAAGATCACTTCTGGTGAATTTTTTTTAAACATCCTTTTGAATAGGTCGGCTCCGTGGGCATTGTCTTTGGCCAATACGTCTATAAAAAGCAGGTCGTAAAACCAAAATCGATCTCTTTTACCAAATCGAGAAAGGGGCTGTCCTTTTTTGAGGAATTCCACCAGTTCCTTTGTCTTTTCGTTGATGCGCTGGAAGGTATACCCGGTGCTGGGTTTTGTCCAACCTCCGGCCGTGCCGATATGCAATATTTTTGAGCTATTTTTCAGATCAAAACGATAACAAGTCATTGGTATTTTACCCTCTTCTTCCTCGATGATCTCATAACCTCCTGTGGGCAGTTCCTTTAGAAAAGCCGCTATGGCATCCAAATACTCTATTCTTTCCAAAACATTTTCAGAAAAAAGGGTGTATTCCAACAAAGCTTTATTAGACCCCAAGGGCAGGACATACATAAACCTCGTATTTCCTTTTTGGGGTACGTTAAAGTTCATAAACTCAATTCTACCCGGATCAAAACAGGGATTTTGAGTTTGCACCACCTGCCCCACAAAATGTTGCAACAAAACAGGGTGTTTTTTTTGTTGGGTTATGCTTTTGGGATTGTAAATACTCGAAAAAACCAGATCACCGTGATAGGATTGTACCTCGGTAGTTACCAGATTTTCATCGATACTGCTCACCTTTGCTTTAATTTGGGTAAGTTGATCGAATTTCGCCAGCTTATTGTTCATTGATTTGTAAAAATCAAGACTTCGGATCATCTTATAACGAAAGGGTTGAAGGGAAAAGTCCAGTTCGAAAGCATCGGCACTGAAATAGGCCTGATCCCAAGATTTATGAACCAATTCTTCCAAATCTCCTTCACCCGACTCCCAAAAGCACCAGGTACGGTCGTTGGTGTTTTTGATGTCTTTTTCGATCAACAATATGGATCGATCTTTAAAATACGCGTCATTACATATCCTGTATGCCAAAAGCAAGCCCGATGCTCCCCCTCCACAAATAATATAGTCGTAATGATTTTTACTCATCGCACCTCAAAATTAGTCAATCCCCACAACAGTCAGTAAAATTACTTAGTTTTATATATATTTGTCGCCGATTTAACCCGCTGTTATGGACGTTATCATTGAATTTTTTTCGAATATAAGTCCTGTCAAAGGTGCATTTTATGCAACCGTATTTACTTGGTTGTTGACGGCATTTGGCGCCTCCTTTGTTTTTTTGTTCAAAACCATGCACCGTGGATTTTTAGACGGTATGCTCGGTTTTACCGGAGGGGTAATGGTCGCGGCCAGTTTTTGGAGCCTATTGGCACCTGGCATAGATATGTCACCCGGAGAGGGCTTTGTCAAGGTCATTCCTGCTGCCATTGGTTTTGGTTTGGGAGCCCTTTTCATTTTTGGATTGGACAAAATATTACCTCACATTCATATTAACTTTAAAGACTCTGAGGGGATCAAGACCCCATGGCACAAAACCACATTGCTGGTATTGGCCATTACCATGCACAATATTCCCGAGGGACTGGCAGTGGGCGTACTTTTTGGCGGAGTGGCTGCCGGAATTCCAGAAGCTTCGATTGGAGGAGCCGTTGCTTTGGCCATGGGAATTGGCATTCAAAACTTTCCCGAAGGAATTGCAGTTTCGATGCCTTTGAGAAGGCAAGGGGTTAGTAAATTCAGAAGTTTTTGGTACGGTCAGTTGTCTGCCATTGTCGAACCCATAGCGGCAGTATTGGGGGCTGTAGCGGTAACTTTTTTCACTCCGATTTTACCTTATGCTTTGGCTTTTGCCGCAGGGGCCATGATTTTTGTAGTCGTAGAAGAGGTCATCCCCGAAACCCAGTTGGACAAGTATACCGATGTCGCCACTCTTGGATTTATTGGTGGCTTTATTGTGATGATGACCTTGGATGTGGCCTTAGGCTGATTCGTCTTTGTTGAAATTCTTCCAGCCTTGTGCTTCTAATGGAATGGATTGTCCCAGTCCTGTAATCATATTACAAACTTCTTTTTGATCTGTAAAATGACCAATGGGGGTCAACAAAGGATGTCCTTTGATTTTTTCGTAATCCTCAGTTTTGATGGCCATCAACAATTCGTAGTCTTCTCCGCCATTGAGGAGGGCCGTGCTGCTGTTGATTTTGAACTCTTCTGTCGTACCAGAGGTTTGGGGATCGGCGGGTAGTTTTTCCTCGTAAACGGCACAACCCACTCCCGAGCCCTTACAGAGGTGAAATATTTCTGAAGAAAGCCCATCGCTGATGTCTATCATGGCATTGGGGACGATGTCCACTTCCTCCAAAAGTTCTATGATGTCCTTTCTTGCTTCCGGTTTCAATTGCCTTTCTACACAATAGGAATAAAGGGCCAGATCCGGTTGGTTGTTGGGGTTCACTTTAAAAACTTCCTTTTCGCGTTCCAATACTTGCAGACCCATATAGGCTCCGCCCAAGTCGCCACTCACCACGAGTAAGTCGTTGGGTTTTGCTCCCGAACGGTAAGTGATTTTTTCCTTTTGGGCTTGCCCCATTGCCGTAACCGAAATGATCAGTCCTGTGGTGCTGCTCGAAGTATCTCCCCCTACCAAATCGACCTTGTAATTTTTACAAGCCAATTCAATACCCGCATACAATTCCTCTAAAGCTTCCAAGGGAAAACGATTGGATACTGCAATAGAGACCATTATTTGAGTGGGGTGCGCATTCATTGCATATACATCCGAAAGGTTGACCATAACAGATTTATAGCCCAAATGCTTCAATGGAACATAGGACAAATCAAAATGAATGCCTTCGATCATCAGATCAGTGGTCACTACTGTTTGTCCTTCTGTAAAGTTCATCACCGCGGCATCGTCCCCGATACCCTTGTGTGTGGAGGGATGAATCAAAGGAAAGGTTTTTGTCAAATGGTCGATCAGACCAAATTCTCCCAATTCAGAAAGGGGGGTGGTGTTTTTATTTTCAAACATTTGCTAAAATTACTAAGATTTCGAACAAACTGTTTAGTAGTTATTGATTTTAGATAAATATGTCTATAAACATACCTAAATTAGATCTATGAATTTTAGGTTGCTTTCTGTTTTGTTGTCTTTTACGCTGGTTTTTACCTCCTGCCAAAAGGATTCAGACTCCAATGACGATCAACTTATTGACCCCAATGGATCAGTGGATAACGGCAGGGATAATGATCAGGACAATGAAGAAATTGGAACGCCATGCAAAAACGGATATGCAGGTAAATACCCTTGCAAAGGTTACGATTTGTTAGCACAGATCAACCTTTCCTCATTTGAAAGTAATTGGGGTAATGACTGTTGGGGTTGGACCGATCCCGACACTCAAAAAGAATATGTGCTGATGGGTTTAGATGATGGAACGGCATTTATTGACATCAGTGAACCCACGGATCCCATTTTGTTGGGAAAATTACCCACCACAACAGAAACGAGTTCTTGGAGAGACATCAAGGTGCATGAAAATCACGCCTATATCGTTAGTGAGGCAGCAGAGCATGGGATTCAAGTTTTTGACCTCACCCGCTTGAGGGAGGCGGAACCCAAACAAAACTTCACCCCCGACAGGGTGCTTAAAACCGTCCCCACAGCACACAATATGGCCATCAACCCAGATAGTGGCTACGGTTATGTATTGGGAACCAATAGAAGGGACGAATTTGCGGGAGGGGTACATTTCCTCGACCTTAACGACCCCAATAGCATTAGATTTGCAGGGGGCTATGGCAAAGGAGGATACAGCCACGACGCCCAAGTAGTCAATTATAAGGGGCCGGATCAGGACTATAGCGGAAAGGAAATTTTCTTGGGATCCAACGAAAGCAAACTGGTCATTGTGGATGTTACGGATAAGAAAAATCCAAAAAAAATCGCAGAACAGAGTTACCCAAACGTTTTCTATACTCATCAAGGTTGGTTTACCGAGGATCAGAAGTTTTTTATTTTGGGGGACGAATTGGACGAATCAAATATTGGTGGGAAAACCAGAACATTAGTTTTTGACCTCAGTGATCTGGACAAGCCCCTGCTTCACCATACTTATTTTGGCCCTACCGATGCCATAGATCACAACGGATACGTCAAAGGAGATCTGTTTTACTTGGCCAATTATTCGGCAGGTATTAGGCTAATATCCATCGATGATTTGAAAAATAAAAATATGACCGAAATCGGTTTTTTTGATACTTTTCCGGATCACAATTCCACCACTTTCAACGGAGCTTGGAATGTCTATCCTTTTTTCGAAAGTGGAGTGATCGCCATCAGCGATATTAACAGTGGACTGTTCCTCATCAAAAAATCAGAATAAAAGTGTCTAAAAAAATCTTTCTCATCATTTTAATATTATTTATCTGGGGGTGTTTACCGGATACCGTTTCCAATAACCCCGCACCTCCCTTTTCGTTTTCAGGCACTTTGATAGACGTCAAATTTTTTGGAGGAAGCGATGAGGAAGTCGCTAGGGAAATCATCGAACTCCAACAGGGCGGTTATGCCATGGTGGGCAGTACCAAAAGCACCGATGGAGATTTTAGTGATCGCTTGGGTAACGATTGGGACTTGTTCTTGATCAAAATGGATGAGCAGGGGGAGGTGACGTGGAAAAAAACATATGGAGGCAGCGCAGACGATTTTGGTTTTTCTTTGGTGGAAACTTTGGCAGGAGGATTCGTCCTTATGGGTTATAGCAACAGTCAAGACGGAGATGTTCCCCCCACAAAGGGATACCACGACAATTGGATCATCAAGGTAGATGCAGCAGGAGCAGTAATTTGGAAAAAATCGTTTGGATATTCGGGTCATGACCATGCCTACAATGTCATCCCTACCAGAGATGGAGGTTATTTTTTTAATGGTTTTTTGGATGTAACCGCTTCCAATGGAGCCGGAAGTTCGGGTAAATCCTCCCAAGCCAACCGACATGGAGTGGGGGAGTTCTGGTGTCATAAAATCGATGCTGATGGCAACATAGAGTGGCAAAGATATTTTGGAGGCACCAACAATGACCGATCTTATGATGCCATCCAAACACAAGAAGGTAATTTTTTGGTCGTGGGCACCTCAGAAAGCGAGGATGTAGAAGTAAAAAATCCTAAGGGAAGTTATGATGTTTGGGTGGTTATGGTCTCCCCGTCGGGAGAGATGCTTTGGGAAAACTCCTATGGAGGAAGTTTGGTAGACGAAGCCTCTAGAGTAATTGAAGACTCCTATGGGAACTATAGAATCATAGGAAATACCCACAGCGAGGACATGGATGTAATTGACCCCAAAGGCTCGTCGGATGTATGGCAAATTACAATTGATAAATTCGGAGGATTGATCGGCAGTTACAATTTTGGGGGAAGTGAATTTGACCGAGGCACCTCCATCACCAAAGGACAATGGGGGTCGTTATTCATCACAGGTTACTCCCGAAGTTTTGATGGCGATATGGGCAGCAATAAGGGAGAAAATGATATATTTTTGATGTATTTGCCCGATGACGGCAGTGAATTGAAAACCATGACTTTGGGCGGAGAGAGACAAGATTTTGCTTATGACGTTTTGGTTCAAAGAAATGGTGGGGTAATTTTAGTCGGACAATCATTTAGTAAAAATCCTCCCTTTGATCAAAACAAGGGAGAAAGCGATATTTTGGTGGCCCGTTGGCGTTAAGAATTTTCGATTCAGCAATAGTCAGAATTGATAGTAAAAGCCCATTCTTTGTGTGAAATACGCTATATTTGTAACGATTTTAATTAAGAATTGTTTTACATGATCAAAGTATCACCCAATGCACAAAAAAAAGTGTCGCAGTTAATGCGTGAAGACGGATTCAATCCTACCCAAGATTTTGTCCGTGTAGGAGTGAAAAGTGGGGGCTGCTCGGGTTTGTCTTACGAATTGAGTTTTGACGATTCAAAATCTGATCAAGACCGTTTATTCGAAGACAATCAAGTCAAGATTTTAGT
>CAJXEG010000011.1 GCA_913052425.1 uncultured Flavobacteriaceae bacterium
TCTGCGGATTGTACAACAAAATGACATTTTTGGACATCAAAGGCAATTGATAATTTCCCCCGTTAAACTCGAAACTGCCCGAACCCTTATGACAAAAATGAAACTGAATAAACTCCTGACTAACTGCCTCCTTGTACTTTAAGGTTTTGTTTTCTTGATTTTTGTGTCTTAAAATATAAAAACCGTTTTCAATTATTGTTCTGTCCATTGTTCGGCTGTCGTTGTTTTTTACAAACCCCTTATTTAGAATTATTCTAATTAATTTTGATTAAATCCCTCCAAAAATATTATATTTAAAGGAATTTTAAAAAATTTTGAGCAAAAAACCTTCTTAGTTGTTAATAGTTCTTTTAGCGTTGTTTTTTAAATACCCCGCTTTTTAATTTTGTATTGGAATTTAGATTGGACTATTGAAAAATACATTTCAGTACTATGTTGTTGGTTTATGCCATAAGAACGCTGACCTTGCCACCAGAGGTGCATTTAGTTTAGACAAATACCAAACAGAAGGTCTTTTGTTACAAGCCAAGTTAGATGGCGTCGAGGAATTGATGGTCATTTCTACCTGTAATCGAACGGAATTGATGGGTATTGTGCACGATCCCATAAAATTTGTTGATTATTTGTGTTCTTTCTCCGGCGGCGATATTTCTCTTTTTTTGAAAAAAGGTTATGTTTTGAGTGATCAACAAGCCTTTGATCATGTCTTTCGTTTAGGTTGTGGCTTAGAGAGTCAAATAGTCGGCGACTTTGAGATCATTGGTCAGTTAAAAAAAGCTTTTTCCAATTCTAAAAAGCTTCAAATTGTTAATGGTTTTTCCGAAAGATTGGTCAATGCTGTCATTCAGTCCAGCAAGCGAATCAAAACCGAAACCCAATTGTCCTCTGGAGCTACCTCTGTTTCTTTCGCGTCTGTCCATTATATACTCCGAAACGTAACACAGGTCAGACAAAAGAATATTCTATTGTTTGGAACAGGTAAGATCGGGAGAAATACCTGTGAAAACCTTATCAAACACACTCAAAACGATCAGATTGTGCTGGTCAATCGCTCCGAAGAAAGTGCGCAAAAAGTGGCCGGGAAATTCAACTTGGTCGTTAAAAAAATTGAAGTGTTAAAGTCTGAAATCGAAAAATCCGACATTATGATCGTGGCCACTGGTGCCAAAGACATTACTGTTGAGGCCTCTATGATGCCCAAAGATAAACCGCTCTTGATTTTGGATCTGTCTGTTCCTTCCAATGTCGATCCCCAACTAAAAGAGCTTCAAAATATTACCCTAATTAACTTAGACGAATTGTCTCAGCTGACCAATGATACCCTCAAAAAAAGGGAACAGTTTATTCCACAGGCCAACGAAATTTTAAATGAAGTTAAAGCAGAGTTTTTTAAGTGGGTCAATTACAGAAAATTTGCTCCTACACTCAAAGCACTTAAACAAAAATTACTTGATGGTCAACGTAAAGAACAGGGGGAGGTTCAGGAATTTTCTCAAATCGTTTATCGACTGACCGGAAAAGTAGCCAATTATTTAAAAGAAAACCCCTCTAAAGCTGATCAAACTATGGCATTGCTACAGCATGTTTATCAATTGGATTCAGATTTAGATGTTTGACAAAACCCTTCGCATTGGGACCCGAGACAGTCAATTGGCCCTTTGGCAGGCCCATAAGGTCGGTGACTTGCTGGAAGCCTCACACCTCAAGACCCAATTGGTTGCCACCAAAAGTGCCGGTGACCTCAATCTTACTCAACCCATTTATGCCATGGGGATTCAAGGAGTTTTTACCAAAGCCTTAGACATTGCCCTTTTGGAAAATAGAATTGATCTTGCCGTTCACAGTCTCAAAGATGTCCCCACTCAATTACCGGAGGGACTGATTTTAGTCGCTGTATTGGAACGGGGAAATGCCTCCGATGTTTTGGTTCAAACCCATAAGGCCGATTTACAACAAACATCCACCATTGCTACGGGTAGCTTGAGACGCAAAGCACAATGGTTGCATCGATATCCCCACCATCACTTGGTCAACCTGCGCGGTAATGTACAAACCCGAATGGATAAACTATTTTCCAGCAACTGGGAGGGGGCTATTTTTGCCAGAGCAGGGATGGAACGGGCCGAACTCCTGGGATCTCATTTTCAAGAGCTGGATTGGATGATCCCGGCTCCGGCACAAGGTGCCATAGGGGTTGTTTGCCGGACTACTGATACCGCTATTATAGAAGAATTGCAAAAAATAAACCATCAATCCACACGTATCTGTGTCGAAATCGAAAGGGATTTTCTCCGTATACTGGAGGGAGGTTGCTCAGCCCCTATCGGAGCATATGCTTTTGTTCATCAAGACAAAATTAAATTCAAGGCCGGTGTTTTTTCTATAGACGGACAAACTGCTGCTATAACCTTCGAAGAAGTGGAAATCACTGAGGGTAAGAATTTGGCAGCCATGGCTGCCGAGAAAATATTGTCCAAAGGGGGTAATCAGATCATGCAAACCATTAAAAATGGAAAAGAATGAGATTGCTCTCCACCAAAATACTATCCCAAGATTTTAGAGAGCGAATACTCATGCATCAATTCAGTTTGGTCGAGCAAGCGTTTATCAAAATCAGTTTCCTAGAAAATCCCAAAATTGATGGGATTTTTGACCGTCTTATTTTTACCAGTCAAAATGCAGTAAATACTGTTTTGTCCTCACCCGAAATCCTAAAAATGATCGAGGGAAAAATAACCTATTGTGTGGGAAAAAAGACTGCAGCCCTTTTGGGTAATAATGGCCAAAAAGTAGCTAAAATTACTCAAAATTCGTTAGAATTAGCTCATTTTTTTGCAAAAAACTATCAAAACGAGTCATTTTCGTATTTTTGCGGAAAGCTCAGAACACCCGATTTAGAGGAAATTTTACCCGCTCACGGAATGCATATTCAACCCATTGAAGTTTACGCTACCCATTTGCAAGATCATATCGTTAAAGGTTATTTTGACGGGATCCTTTTTTTCAGTCCCAGTGGGGTACGAGCATATGCCCAAAGCAACGGATTTGAAAATTCCCATAGTTTTTGTCTGGGAAACTCCACCGCCCGGGAAGTTGCGTTGTATACTTCCCATTATACCATAGCCAAGGAACCCAGTGAATCCCAACTTTTATTGTCACTAAAAAATCACATTACCCTCCATGAAGAATGAATTACTCTTACAAGCCCTCAAAGGTGAGACATTGGAACGTCCTCCGGTGTGGATGATGCGACAGGCCGGTCGCTACTTGCCCGATTTTATGAAGCTTAAAGAAAAATACGATTTCTTTACCCGCTGTCAGACCCCCGAGTTGGCCACAGAGATCACCCTTATGCCCATTGACCAGGTGGGAGTGGATGCGGCCATCATATTTAGTGATATTTTGGTGGTATTGCAAGCCATGAATATCGAAGTGGAAATGCGCGACGGTATAGGTCCCTATATTCCTCAGCCGATCAACAGTAAAGCAGCTTTGGATCAAGTCACCCTTCCCGATGTAGAGGAACATTTGGGTTATGTTTTTGAGGCCGTAAGGATGACCAAAAGTGCACTCAATGACAGGGTGCCATTGATTGGCTTTGCCGGAGCACCTTGGACATTGTTGTGCTATGCCGTTCAGGGGCAGGGTTCCAAAAATTTTGACCGTGCCAAGGCCTTTTGTTTCCAAGAACCCGAAATGGCCAAAGAACTTTTACAAAGAATCACCACCACCACCATAGCCTATCTCAGAGAAAAAGTAAAAGCTGGAGCCGATGTGATTCAACTGTTCGACTCATGGGGAGGACTGCTTTCTCCTGATGACTATCAAGAGTTTTCCTGGCCCTATCTGCAGCAAATTGTCGATGCTTTGAGTGGCTCTGTACCCGTAATCGTTTTTGGTAAAGGTTGTTGGTTTGCCCTACAGGAAATGACCAAGTCCGGGGCCTCTGCCTTGGGAATTGACTGGACCTGTTCTGCCCGAAATGCCCGCTACCTCTCCGGTGGACAGATTACCCTACAAGGCAATTTTGATCCTTCACGATTACTATCCCCCATTCACGAGATCAAAACTCAAGTCAAGCAAATGATCAATGCATTTGGTAAAGACCGTTATATCGTCAACTTGGGCCATGGCATTCTGCCCAACATTCCTGTTGACCATGCCAAAGCTTTTGTTGACGCCGTAAAAGAATATCAATCCTAACCCCTAAATATTACTACCATGAGAACAAAGTTCAATCGTTACATTGAAAAATTACAAGACAGGATCACCCATAAACTGGCAGAAGTGGATGGAGAAGCCCGATTTAAAGAAGACTTTTGGGAGCGCTCGGGCGGCGGCGGCGGCCGTACCCGAGTCATAGAAAATGGTGCGGTTTTCGAAAAAGGAGGCGTTAATATATCTGCTGTTCACGGTGAACTGCCGGAGAGTATGAAAAATTATTTTAAGGTCAAGGCCGGAAATTTTTTTGCTTGTGGACTGAGCATGGTCATACATCCCAAAAACCCCTTTGTGCCCACCGTACATGCCAATTGGCGGTATTTTGAACTCTACGACAGCAAAGGCGAATTGCAAGATCAATGGTTTGGCGGAGGACAAGATCTCACCCCCTATTACCTCTTTGAAGAAGATGCCCGGCACTTTCACAAGGTGTGCAAAAAAGCCTGTGATGTGCACGATAAAGACTTTTATCCGCTGTATAAAAAACGCTGTGACGAATATTTTTGGAACGCCCACCGCGGTGAAGCCCGTGGGGTTGGCGGATTGTTTTTTGATTATTTGAGACCGGACGAAAAACACTCGGCCGAAAACTGTTATGACTTTTTGACAGGGGTAGGAGATAGTTTTTTGGAGGCCTATGTCCCCATCGTTGAAAAAAGGAAAAACATCGACTACTCTGATGCCCAACGCCAATGGCAGGAAGTTCGGAGGGGGCGCTATGTAGAGTTCAATTTGATCCACGACAAAGGCACCCTTTTTGGATTGAAAACCAATGGAAGGATTGAAAGTATTTTGATGAGCCTTCCACCGCATGTACAGTGGCAATACAACCACAAGCCTGATCCCAATAGCAAAGAGGAAGAACTGGTCAACGTACTTGAAAATCCCAGAGCTTGGGTGTAACTTATTAAGAACCACTATCTTTACCCTATGTATCCCAACCAAAGAAACAGAAGACTCAGACAAAGTCCCGCCCTACGGCAGTTGGTCAGTGAAAATCAATTGACCTGCAACGATTTGATGCTTCCTTTGTTTATTGCAGACGGGACTGAGGTAAAAGATCCCATTGCAGCCATGCCCGGTTGCTACCGTTTGAGTTTGGATTTACTCCAAGAGGAGTTGAAAGCGGTTGCGGATTTAGGGATCAAAGCAGTGCTTTTGTTTGTTAAGGTTGACGATGCACTCAAAGACAATAAAGGAACCGAAGCAGTCAATCCTGTGGGATTGATGCAAAAGGCAATAAGAACCGTCAAAGCAACCACCCCCGAAATGGTGGTCATGACCGATGTGGCCTTGGATCCCTATTCCTCCTATGGGCACGATGGTATCGTGGAAGAGGGAAAGATCCTCAATGATCCCACCGTGGAGGTCTTATCGCAAATGGCCTTGAGTCATGCGCTGGCAGGGGCCGATTTTGTCGCGCCCAGTGACATGATGGATGGTCGTGTCTTGAGGATAAGATCTGTTTTGGAAGAGGCAGGCATGGTCGATACCGGCATTATGAGTTATAGTGCCAAATACGCCTCTTCTTTCTACGGACCTTTTCGGGAAGCCCTCGATTCGGCCCCGGGCTTTGGAGACAAACGTACTTATCAGATGGATCCCGCCAACCGTTTGGAGGCTCTTACAGAAACCTTGAGAGATATAGAAGAAGGTGCCGACATCGTAATGGTCAAACCCGGATTGGCTTATCTGGATATCATCAGAGATATCCG
The DNA here is from genome assembly GCA_913052425.1 of uncultured Flavobacteriaceae bacterium. The sequence goes on from CAJXEG010000011.1 coordinate 5,937, forward strand.
TGAAAATGTAGAAGTACCCATTGCCGCCTATCAGGTCAGTGGGGAATATGCCATGCTCAAGGCTGCGGCCGAAAAAGGCTGGTTGGATCACGATACGGTCATGATGGAACAATTGCTGGCTTTTAAAAGGGCGGGAGCCAATCTTATTACCACTTATCACGCCAAAGAAGCAGCTCAATTACTCGCCTGATTTTCCTTTTTTCTTAAACAAAAAGCCAAAAAGCTGACTTTTTGTTTAACTTTATGCATCTTTTGTTTTGGAATACTATTAACTAAATGGAGCAAGCATATTACAAAAGTGATGTAGGGAATTTATGTGTAGTAATTGAAAATTATGAAGTTACACGTATTTTTTTTGTGGATGAAATGCAAGAAAATTCTGCGACGCCCTCTCCATTGATGCAAAAGGTAATTCAACAAATAAATGAATTTTTTCAAGTAAAGCTACGAGAATTCAGTTTTCCCATTCGTTTAAAAGGAACAGATTTTCAGGTCAAAATTTGGAAGCTGCTCAGTCGTATTCCCTATGGTACCTCCCTGGCCTATGTCAAGGTCGCTCAAGCGTATGGCGATGCCAAAATGGTAAGGGCAGTAGCCGCTGCCATTGCCAAAAATCCCATACTGATAGCAGTCCCTTGTCACCGTGTGATCGGTAGTGACGGGTCTCTGGTGGGCTACTCCGGTGGTATTGATGTCAAACGTCAACTTCTTGAATTAGAGGGCTTTCCTAAACAATTTACCGTACTTTAGTACCCAAAAAAACCGATGAAAAGAATTTTGATAGGCCTGGGATTCGTTTTGGCCGTAGTTTTTTCCTTACTCTACGTTTCTAAATACAATTATCTTTTGACGGGTGTCAGTACCATCTATTTGACCGGTCACACCACTGCCTATTTGACCGACTACAAAAAATTTCCCAACAACAGCGTTATAGCATCTGCCCAACCTCAAGCTTGGCCATTGCACAAGTTCTACAATCAATATTCTACAAGCAAAACCTTAGAAGACTACCACGAGGATCGAAAAACAGTGGCCTATTTGGTGATCAAAAACGACAGTATTCTTTATGAAAAATATTACGACGGTTATGGACCAGACTCCAAAAGCAACTCCTTTTCGGTCGCCAAAAGTGTCGTTTCTGCCTTGATGGGGATTGCCATCCAAGAGGGAGCCATAAAGGGTTTGGATCAAAAAGTTGTGGATTTTATTCCCGATCTTAAAGGCCCCTATGCCGATCAGGTAACGGTGGGAGACCTATCCAGTATGGCTTCAGGCCAAAAATGGAGTGAAGAATACTACAATCCTTTTTCGGTCACTTCTGCCTCCTATTTTGTAAAAGATCTGGATGCCTTGATATTAGACCAGCCGATCAACGTAAAGCCGGGAGAGGCTTTTCGTTACAAAAGCGGTACCACTCAATTGTTGGGCATGGTCATCAAAAAAGCAACCGGCAAAACCCTAAGCGCTTATTTAACCCAAAAATTATGGCAACCCATGGGAGCCAATCAAACTGCACTTTGGCAATTGGACAGCGCAGAAAAAGGAATGGAAAAAGCTTTTTGTTGCCTGGCGACCAATGCACGAGATTTTGCCCGATTTGGAAAGCTCTACAAAAATCACGGCCGGTGGAACGGCACTCAATTGCTCGATTCCACTTTTGTTGCTTTGTCTGTTCAACCGCGGTTTGAAGAAAGCCCGGAATACGGCTACGGATGGTGGTTGGATGTTTTTCAAGGTAAAAAAGTTTTTATGATGCGAGGGCATTTGGGACAGTATGTATTGGTTGTGCCTGGAGAAGATCTCATCGTTGTTCGGTTGGGTCACCTCAAAGACAGGGAAAAAGAAAGCAAAGGGAAAAGTTCCGGAGAGGAACCCTTTACCAAAGACATTTATGTTTACCTGGAAGGTGGATTGGAAATGATTGAAAAACTCAAATAAAAGAGTAAGTTTTTACCCCATTGCTTTAAAAATTTTATATTAGCTAAAGTAAAACCAATCCCAAATTTATCATGTTAAAAAAAGTACTACTCACTGTATCCGGTATTCTACTGGTTGTTATTGTTGTAATTTATTTTTCTCCCTACCGCTATATATTTAAGGCTGTTAGGATTATATATCTCACAGGTCATACCTCTGCCTTTTTGACTGATTATCAATATTTTCACAACGAAAAAGTCCCTGCTGCTGCATATCCTCAACCTTGACCTTTTCATGAAAAGTACAATACCAAAAAAATTTCTGACAGCTTAGAGGCCCTCAACAAAAAGGCCAAAACAGTAGCTTATTTAGTCATCAAAAACGACAGTCTTTTTTTTGAAAAATATTACGAGGATTATGGACCCGATTCAAAAAGTAATTCTTTTTCAATGGCCAAAAGTATCTTATCGGCTTTGTTGGGAAAAGCCATATCAGAAGGTCATATCAAAAGTCTGGATCAACCCGTTAAGGATTTTTTACTCCAACTCAAAGGCCCCTATGCGGAAGTTGTTACCATGGGTGATTTATCGAGTATGTCTTCCGGATTAAATTAGGATGAAGATTATGATGCGCCTCTTTCTCTGATTGCCGATGCCTATTACACGAGTGATTTAAAATCTTTGGTTTTGGATCAACCCATTAATACCATATCCGGAAAGGCTTTTATTTATAAAAGCGGTGCAACGCAGCTTTTGGGAATGGCAATGGAGAATGCATTGGACCAGAAACTAAACCGCTACTTAAACAAGAGCTTCTGACAAGAACTGGGGGCAGAAAAAGAAGCCATTTGGCAAGTTGACAGTAAAAAGCGAGTACTGAAAAGTTTTTATGCTGCTTTGCCAGCAACACCAGAGATTTTGCACATTTTATAAACTTTATAAAAACCATGGACGTTGGAATAACTCTCAACTATGGGATCCTACTTTTATTGCGAAATCTCTTAGGCCACGATTTGAATCTAGCCCTCAATACGGCTATGGTTGGTGGCTGAGAACCCATAACAATCAAAAGGTCTTTTATATGGATGGACACTTGGGTCAATATGTAATTGTGATGCCCGAAAAAAATCTCATAGTAGTAAGGTTGGGACACACTAAAAAGAATAAAAAGGCACCTGTTGACGATATTGGCGTATATTTAAATGCGGCAATAAAATTAACAAAGGATGTTAAAACTTATTGATACCCAAAAAATACTATTCCTGGACATAGAAACCGTTCCGGAAAAGGCAACTTTTGATGAGCTCTCCGAAACAGAAAAAGAACTTTTTGCGGCCAAAACCCAATACCAACGCACCGAAGACCAAAGCCCGGCATCCTTTTACGAAAGGGCTGGAATATGGGCCGAGTTTGGTAAAATCGTTTGTATATCTGTGGGTTTTTTTAACCTGATGAGCAACCAACGCGAATTTAGGATTAAGAGTTTTTACGGTCAGGAAGAAGAATTGTTAATGGCCTTTAAAACCCTTTTGGAAAATCATTTTAGCCAAGCCGCCCATCTGCTTTGTGCCCATAATGGAAAAGAATTTGACTTTCCCTATATCGCCCGTCGGATGATCATTAAAGGCATCAATTTGCCCGCCAAGCTCGACCTCTTTAACAAAAAACCATGGGAAGTACCTCACTTGGACACCCTCCATTTGTGGCGATTTGGGGACTACAAACACTATATCTCACTCTTTCTTATGGCACACGTATTGGGCATACCTACCCCCAAAGATGACATAGACGGCAGTCAGGTTGCCAGAGTCTACTACGAAGAAAAAAATATCGACCGGATCATTACCTACTGTGAAAAAGACGTGATCACCATTGCCCAAATCGTCTTGCGCTTGCGCAACGAAACCCTTTTGGAAACCGACGAAATCATCCATTAATGAAAGAAAAAAAACCATTGCTACAACTAGAAGATCTCTCCATTTCGTCCAAAGAAGGATTACTTATCAATGGGCTTTCATTTACCGTCAATTCCAATGAGATCGTTGCTATCGTTGGGGAGTCTGGCAGTGGAAAATCATTGACCGCCCTATCCATTGCAGGTTTGTTGTTCCAAACCCCATTGTCCGTCAGCAGTCAAAAAATGGAGTTGAGCGGGCAGGAACTTTCTCTTTTGTCCCACAAAGATTGGCAAACCGTCAGGGGTAAGGACTTGGGTATGGTTTTTCAGGAACCCCAGTCCAGCCTCAACCCAAGTATGCGCTGTGGGCCACAGGTCATGGAACGCTTGCGACAAAACCAAATCGTAAAACCTCAAGAGTACCGAAATAGGGTATTAGAGGCTTTTGAACAGGTACAACTGCCCCAGCCAAAACGTATTTTTAGGGCCTATCCCCACGAACTCAGTGGCGGACAAAAACAAAGGGTGATGATCGCCATGGCGTTGATCGGCAGCCCCAAGCTGTTGATCGCCGACGAACCCACCACCGCACTGGATGTGACCGTACAAAAAGAAATCCTGACCCTGATCAAAGACCGGCAAAAAGCCCATAAAATGAGTGTTTTGTTCATCTCCCACGACCTGAGTGTGGTGGCTCAGTTTGCCGATAGGGTACTGGTGATGCACCAGGGTATATTGGTGGAAAGCGGAACCGTAGCAGAGATATTTAAGAACCCTCAAGACCCCTATACCCAAGCACTTTTGTATGCCCGACCTCAACCCGACGAACGTCTGAAACGACTGCCCACGGTGGCAGATTTTTCCCAAAAACAAAAAAGCTTTAAATCCATTTCCAAAGCCACAAGGGCCAAAAAACACCAAGTGCTCTATACCCAAAAACCCCTGTTGGAGGTCCAGGGATTAGTAAAAGAATATCCCCTGACCCGACATTGGTTTAAAGAAAACCAAAGCCTTAAAGCAGTAAACGAGGTGAGTTTTGACCTTTATCCGGGGGAGACCTTGGGCTTGGTAGGGGAATCGGGTTGCGGGAAATCCACCATCAGTCGTGCCTTGGTGAATCTCGATCCTCCCACAGGGGGTGACATCCGCTACAAAGGCCGATCCACAATAGGACTCAACCCCAAGGAATTAAGGGACTTGCGCAAGCAAATCCAATTGGTCTTTCAAGACCCTTTTGCAGCCCTGCACCCGTTAAAATATATAGGAGATGCCATTGCAGAGCCTCTTCATGTACATGGTTTGGTAAATGGAAAAGACGCTCAAAAACAAAGGGTTTTCCGATTGTTGGAACAGGTAGGCTTAGGGGCCGAACATTACCATCGTTATCCCCACCAGTTGTCCGGGGGACAACGACAACGGGTGGTCATTGCCAGAGCCTTGGCCACAGAACCACAATTACTGCTAATGGATGAATCCGTGGCCGCTTTGGACATCTCGGTTCAAGCACAGGTGCTTAATTTACTCAATGACCTTAAAGAACAATTGCAATTGTCCTACCTATTTATCTCCCACGATCTGAATGTGGTCAAATATATGGCCGATCGGATTTTGGTGATGCAAAAAGGAATTTTGGTGGAAGAGGGGGAAGCTGATGAATTGTATTTCCACCCCCAACAGCCCTATACCAGGGAGTTGATCGCGGCCTTACCCAGGATTTAGGGTTTTTTAAAAGTATCCCAAGAGAAAATCAAAAGTGGTCCCACAGCGAAAAAAAGGATCAAGACAATTTTCCAGATTAAATTCATTGCTGTAAAATAAAAAAAATAAAGGTGAGTGCCATCCATACCCCAAATCCCATAGCCACCAAGATTCGTCTTTTTAAATCAAAAGTTATGGGGGTCGGAGGCAGACATGGTGGGAATCTTGTTTCTACATTAAGCAGACAGGTTAGTAGTGGTGTTTTATTTTTTGTTTGAATTTTTATTTATTGGGTTTTCATACCAGATCACCCCCAATCCCTTGCTATTGGTTCCATAATTTTCCTCGGTAGTGAGAACATCCAAATCACCGTCACCATCGATATCCAACAATTCAATACGATCAAATTTATAACCTTCCAATCCACTTAATTCGTGCCATATCCATTGAGAATCAGTTGGCTTGTTTAAGTAGGACAGCCAATAGATACCTGCTTTATTTTCATCCTCGTAGGTATTGGTGGTGTGAACCAAATCAAGTTTTCCATCCCCATTTATGTCGCCAACTTTGACCGCTTTAGCTTTTCCGGTCTCCTGAGGGATATCGATGCAATAACTTTTCCATTTCAGTCCGGATTGATCAAGTTTTCGAAAAAAAAAGATTTTCTGAGTGCTGCGTTCCGTTACAATCACGTCTTTTAAACCATCTCCATCTAAATCGGCAAAATCCATAAACATTACTTCCAACCCACGTGCGCCTATAAAATGGTTTTTCCATTGATGATTTTGGTTAACACACTCCCCCGGGTTTTCCAACCATCGAATACCGTTTGTTTCTCCCGTTTTACGATCCGAAGTAAGGATGTCAACATCTCCGTCTTGATCCATATCCTCAGCGATCAGGGACATTACCCATTGGGCTGAACTGATGGGATGCCAACTCCAACGGGACAGATCATTTGGATTTTCTGAAGCTTGAAACCATCCGATTTCTGCTCCCTTGTTTTTGGCCCCTGCCACCAAATTAATGCCATTACCCCCATTGATTTGAGCAGTTATTGCAAACATCCATTGCATTCGGCCATCTGATATTGAAAGCACCTCGGTTTTCCATTTGGAAGCATCCAGATAATGGTCAGGTTCAGTAGGCGCCCAGTTGATGTAAATTTTTTTATGATCTCCTTCTGTGCTGGTGACGATGTCTACGGCTCCATCATTATTGATATCAGCAAATAAAGCGTCTTCAACAGAAGGGGTGTTACCTACAATTACTGATGGCCAAATTTCTTTGACCAATTCATATCCCGGATGCAAATAAACCTTGGTTATTCCCTCTTCTTCCCAGCCAGTTGTAACGTCAGGAATACGATCACCATTGACATCAGCGATCCGGACTCCATCTGCACCGCTAAAAGTACTGTCGATAGCATATCTTTCCCAAGTTTGGTCTTGAGCTTTGACAGCATCAACCCTATAAGCTGAGGTAAAGATTAAAATGATTAAGCTTGTGATTTTTATCTTTGAAATGTCAAAAACCATTGATATGTTAGGTTTTATAGGTTTGGCTCAACGGTTGAAACTCATATATCACCAATTTAAGAATAAATCCTCAAAAGTCATTTCCGGCACATCATTAAACCAGTCGTATGCCTTTATTCGATCATGGAAAAACTTACTCATCACATACCTAGAAGTTTTGCATACTTTACAGAAGGCCACCTTTTGATCTAAGGCACTGGATTGGGAATCTTTTCATTGATCCGAGGTACTTCTTAGTAGAAAAAAAGGAATTGTTCAAAAAGAATATTTTGGATTTTCTGAACAAATAGAAAAGGACATTGAGGGATTTATATCAGAATAAACGTTGCACAACAATGTGCAAAAAGCCATTTAAAAAGGCTTATGCACTGGGACGTTTTCCCTCAAGGCGCCGGATTGGGGATTTTTTCATTGATTTCATCAATTGCCATAAGAACCTCCTTGGAGAGTTTGACTTTATGGGTTGCGATATTTTCTTTAAGTTGTTCTATGGTGGTGGCGCCAATGATATTGGATGTAACAAAACTGCGGTCATTGACAAAAGCCAGTGAGAGTTCGGTCAGCGACAGTCCGTGGTCTGAGGCCAGTTCAAAATAAAGATCGGTTGCCTTAAAGGAATTTTCTCCGCTGTATCTGGCCAAACGCTCAAACAAGGCCAAGCGGCCGTTGGCGGGCATCTTTCCGTTGCGATATTTTCCCGATAGCACCCCAAAGGCCAGGGGGGAGTAGGCCAAAAGCCCTATGTTTTCCCTGTGGCATATTTCGGCACTGCCCACTTCAAAGAGTCGATTGAGGAGGGAATAGGGGTTTTGAACGGTGATCATTTTGGTGGCAGGAGACTGGGAGGCTTCTAAAAAACGCATGATCCCCCAGGGGTTTTCATTGGACAGGCCAATGTGTCTGATCTTTCCGGCTTTGATGTTATCGTTCAGTGCATCAAGGACGGCTTCAAAATTTTCTTCCCAGGGATCGTTGGGGTCGTATCGAAAACTTCTTACCCCAAAGGTGTTGGTTTTTCGCTCCGGCCAGTGCAACTGATAGAGGTCGATATAATCGGTTTGTAGTCTTTGGAGGCTCTTGTCGATGGCCTCATCGATATGGGCTTTTTTAAAGCTGAGATTTTTGCGGATGTGTTTGGTATAATCACCTGGCCCGGCGACTTTGGTGGCTAAAATAATCTTCTGCCTATGGCCTGTTTTTTTGAACCATGTTCCGATGATGCGTTCGGTTTCCCCTTGGGTTTCCGCATTGGCAGGAACGGGATAGAGTTCGGCTGCATCAAAAAAATTAACACCTTGTTCCAGTGCGTAATCCATTTGCTCATGGCCTTGGACTTCTGTATTTTGCCTGCCCCAAGTCATGGTGCCCAAGCAAATCTTACTGACTTTGATATCACTATCGGGCAAAAGATTGTAATCCATAATTTAGTCTATCGTATTGATGATCTGTTTTATTTCGTCTAATTGTGGACTGAGTACTACTTCTATTCTTCGGTTGGCGGCTCGTCCTTCACGAGTAGAATTGGGAGCAATGGGCAGGTATTCTCCTCTACCGGCGGCCGTCAGGTTTTGGGGAAGGATATTGGGGTTTTCCAGCAATTGGTTGACAATGGCTGTGGCGCGTTTGGTGGACAGGTCCCAGTTGCCTTTTAGGGGGCCTTTACCACTGTAGGGAATATTGTCGGTATGTCCCTCGATAAGGATGGCAATGTCCGGATTATCTGCCAAAACATTGCCCAATTCCTCAATGGCCAACCGCCCATCTGCTCCTACTGTCCAGCTTCCGGATTTGAATAAAAGTTTGTTTTCCATAGAGACATAGACCTTTCCGTCCCGGGCTTCGACGGTGAGTCCTTTGTCTTCAAAATTCAACAGGGCGTCTGATAATTTTTCTTTCAGGTTCCGCATGGCCTCTTGTTGGCGTGTGATCAGCCCTTCCAGTTCATCGACTCGCGCCATACGATCGGCCAATTCATTTTCTCTTTCAGCGATTTTTTCCATCAGCGCCTCATTCTCTGCGATTCGTTCTTTGAGTGCTGTTTCACTGTTTTGTTTGAGTAAATCGAGAGAGGATTCCAGTTGTTCCAGTTTTTGTTGTTTTTGGTTAAGACTGTCTTCGGTTTCTTCCAAAGTTTCTTCAAGAGCGACAAATTTTTTGGTCAAATCCTTAATTTCAGCATTGAGGGTTTCGATGCTTTTGGTTTGGCGGTTGTAGTTGTCTTTGAGCAGTGCATAACGGGATTCCAAATCATTGAATACTCGGTTGGAAACACAGGAAGTGAGGCATAGGGCAATGAGCATAAAGGCGGAAATTTTCACAGGTTTAAATTTAGGTTAACTAGTTGATATTTAAGCATTTTCTTTTATTGATAAATTTATCTTGGTTGTTTAAATCCCTCTATAGGGGTTTCATAAGGTTGAATTAAAGTTCGAGTTCCACTCCCACTGGGCAATGGTCAGAATGCTTAGCGTCGGGAAGCAGATAGGCACGTTTGATGTTGTTTTTAAGGTTTTCACTGACCAGGTTGTAATCGATCCGCCAACCTTTGTTGTTGTTTCTGGCGTTGGCCCGATAACTCCACCAGCTGTATTGGTGAGGTTCCGGGTTGAGATGGCGAAAGGAATCAACAAATCCGCTGTTCATAAATGTGTCGATCCATTGGCGTTCTTCAGGCAGAAAGCCGGAAACATTTTTATTGCGAACAGGATCGTGGATGTCGATTGCTCGGTGGCAAATATTATAATCGCCACAGATCACCAATCTGGGATGATTTTTTTTCAAGGCATCAATATACTCTTGAAAATCGTCCATGAATTTGAACTTGTGTTCCAATCGG
>CAJXEG010000012.1 GCA_913052425.1 uncultured Flavobacteriaceae bacterium
CCAATAGGGTGGAGATCACCATATAAACAAACAGGGGTTCCAAATATTTTTGATCTATATTTTCTTTGATGAACATCTTTTTATAGAGGCGTAAACCCAGTAAAAAAGCGATGATGAACATCAAGCTGTAGATGTGAATGCCAAAGCCACCGATTTCGAATAATTTTTCGTTGGGCGCCCAATTGAATTTAAGAAAGGTCATAATTTTTACAATTGTGGGTTAAATGTAATCATTCTAATAGAGTTGAGGGCAGAAAAAAGTTAAGGAACGGGATCATAACCGCTTTTGCCCCAAGGGTGGCACTTAGCAATTCTTTTAAGGGTCAAATAAAACCCTTTGATGGGCCCGTGACGCCGAAAGGCTTCCAGTCCGTAGTGGGAACATGTAGGAGTAAAGCGACAAGAGGGCGGGAGTAGGGGAGAGATCAAAAGCTGATAGCTCTTAATGAGGAGGACAAATGGAAAAATCAGAATTTTTCTCAGCATTTCTTTAAATGAGGGTAAACTGGGTTCCTTCTTTACCGTCTTTAAGCTGAACACCGTATTCCAAGAGTTGGTCTCTGATGCGATCGGAGGTTGTAAAATCTTTGTTGGCTCGGGCGTTGTTTCTCAGTTCGATCAACAGGCCGATGGTTTTGTTGAGGGTGTCCTCGGTGGCATTGTTAGACTTTTCCTCGGGGGCAATGCCCAGTACATCATAAATGAACACGGCCATCATCCTGTTAAGGGTTTCCCATTGGGATTGATCGATGGGGTGGTCTTTGTGGACGACCAGGTTGATGAACTTAACGGCCTCAAAAAGCTGTGCAATGAGTAGTGGACTGTTGAAATCGTCATCCATGGCGGCATAGCATTTTTTTAACCATTGGTCGGAATCAAAATTTCCGGCTTTTTTTCCGGGACTGACTTTGGAGAGTCGCCCTATGGATTCCACCAATCTTTGGTAGCCTTTTTCGGAGGCGTCCAGGGCTTCCTGACTGATGTCCAGAATACTGGTATAATGGGCCTGAAGCATAAAGAAACGGACCACCTGTGGGCTGTAGGGTTTGGTGAATTTGTCATTGTTACCGGTAAAGATGTCCAAAGGAAGGATATTGTTGCCGGTGGATTTGGCCATTTTTTTACCGTTAAGGGTCAACATATTGGCGTGGAGCCAGTATTTTACGGGGGGGTGATTGTGTATGGCTTGTGCCTGAGCAATTTCACATTCGTGGTGTGGGAATTTCAGATCCATTCCTCCACCGTGGATATCGAAGGAAGCTCCGAGGTATTTGGTGCTCATGGCCGTACATTCCAGGTGCCAGCCGGGAAAACCGTCGCTCCAGGGAGAGGGCCAACGCATTATGTGCTGGGGTTCGGCCTTTTTCCAGAGGGCAAAGTCCTGGGGATTTTTTTTGTCGCTTTGTCCGTCCAGAGTACGGGTGTTGTGAATCAATTCCTCGATCTTGCGGCCACTCAGTTTGCCATAGTGATGGCTTTGGTTGTATTTCAAAACATCAAAATATACCGATCCATTGACCTCATAGGCAAAACCGGCTTCTAGTATTTCTTTGATGAGTTCGATTTGCTCAATGATGTGCCCTGTGGCCGTGGGTTCAATGGAGGGGGATAGAGTATTGAATTTTTCAAGGATTTGATGGAAATCAACGGTATAGAATTGCACCACTTCCATGGGTTCGATTTTTTCGATGCGAGCTTTTTTGGCAATGCGGTCTTCACCCACATCCTCGTCATTTTCGAGATGTCCGGCATCGGTGATGTTGCGAACATAACGGACTTTGTGCCCCAGATGTTTGAGGTAGCGGTAGATCAGATCAAAGGAAATAAAAGTCCTGCAATTTCCCAGATGGACGTTGCTGTAAACTGTGGGGCCACAGACATACATTCCTACATAGCCGGGGTTAAGGGGCTGAAAAGGTTCTTTTTTTCCGCTTAGGGAATTTAAAACGACCAGGGAATTGTCGATCAAAACTCAGTTTCTAGTTTTATGTAATCCAAAAATTCTCTCTTGACTTCAATATCCTTGAAACGACCACCAAATTCAGAGGTTATGGTACTGCTGGAGATATCGCTGATGCCTCTGGAATTGACACAGAGGTGCTTGGCATCAATCACACAAGCTACATTCCTGGTATTCAATATTTTTTGAAGTTCCTCCACGATTTGAAGGGTCAGACGTTCCTGAACCTGAGGACGTTTGGCAAAGTAGTCAACGATTCTGTTCATCTTGGAGAGTCCTACCACTGTCCCATTGGAAATATAGGCCACATGGGCTTTACCTACAATGGGGAGCAGGTGGTGTTCGCAAGTGGAGTAGAGGGTGATGTTTTTTTCGACCAACATCTCTCCATACTTGTATTTGTTTTCGAAGGTGGAGGATTCCGGTTTATTGTCGGGATGCAAACCACCAAAAATTTCGTTGACAAACATTTTAGCCACCCTTCTAGGGGTTCCTTTAAGGCTGTCATCGGTGAGGTCCATACCGAGGATATGAAGTACCTCCTGAATTTTTTCTTCGATCAGTAATATTTTTTCGGTATTACTCATCTCAAAAGCATCGGGTCGAAGCGGAGTCTCTTTGGAATTGCCCTGGTGCTGGTCAGCCATTTCGTCCAATCGCTCCGTCAGTAATTTTTCTAATTTCATAGCTATAAAAGTGGTACAAAGATAGTTATTTATCCATAAAAAATGCAGGGACTTTCTTAACTGAAAAGGTTTTGAAGGGGGCTAGAGTTTAAAGGAGTAGGAAACCAGAAATTGAAATTGGTCTTTATTGAGTTCAATGGGGTCGGTCAAACCAGTTTGGTACATTGATTCCGAGCGCTCGAATACCAGATTGCTGAGGGCGAAGTTAAGCGCACTGCCTCCAAAATCATAACCCAATCCAAAACTTGTCCCTTTTCTGAGATCTGTGGATTTTTTGTTGATGCTCCCTTGGTTGAAATACCCGCCTCTGAAGCTCAATCGGCCTAAACGGTATTCTCCTCCTATTTTAAGGGTTCCGGCTGATTTTAGTGTACTGTTGATTATTTTATTTTGGTTGATGAAGTTGTCGTCCCCGTTTCCAAGCTCAAATGAAGCGTTTTGATAATTGACAAAGTCGTATTGTACGCTGATCAAACCTTTGGAGCCAAAAACATAGGCCAATCCTCCGGAATATCTGGAAGGAGTGGACATGTTGTATTGGTAAATGTTGGTGATCCCGGGATCAATAGTATCTTTACCGTTACTTTTATTGGTAATGATGAACTGTACCAATTCATCGGTCATTTGATACCAAACGGGACTGTGATAACTGAGCCCCACTCTGAGGTTGTCGGCCTTATAAATTGCCCCAAACTGAAAAGAAAAGCCCTCTCCTATGGTCAAAAGATCGTTTTCAAACTCTGTATAATCGAAAGTAGAGGTTCCGCCATAGTTGTTTTCGACCAAATTGTCAATCCTTCTAAAGCGGGCTTGATGAGAATTGAGGTTAAAACCCAAATAGAGATTTTCCTGGTACTGTGCGCCAAATGAAAAGGTGTGTTTGCTGTTTTTTCCGCTGTGGGTGACAAAAAAATCGTGGTTGACCAAACGCTTGTCCGCGTTGCTGTTGGAAACATATTGGGTATTGTTGTCATCGGTTGTGACCGGATTGATAACATAGCTTTGATATCCCAAAAAAGCTTGTTGGCTCCCAAAGCCATTGTTCTCTCCCAAATACTTGTATGATTGTGAAAGATCTTCATCGTCATAGGTTTTTATATCCCGATAGGGAATTCCGTTGGCAAAGGCCAAAAAATAATTATCTAAACCCCTGTTGGGGTTAGTTCCTCCGGCATTGAACTTGGAATTAAAAGTGTTTTCGTCCTGATAATTATAGGCAAATGTCAGTTTTACGAAATCACTGGCCTCAGTGTCGCTGAGTACCAAAACCAAACCAAATTGATCAATATCGGAAGATCTGGAATCGACACTGTTGCTGCTTCCGAAATATTTGGCGTCTAGCTTGTTTTCAACAGTTTTTAAGGTCAACCCTATTTCGGAGTTAAGGAATACGGCTGCTGCTGCGGGGTTGTCTTTGATGGCAGAAAAATCACCACCCAAGGCATTGAATGCCCCACTCATAGATACGTATCTGGCGGTGCCTTTTAATTCTGTTCGTGTGTACCGCAAAAGGTCATCCATGGACTGGGCATGCGTTCCCAATGGGAATAAAAATAACATGAGAACATGAGGGATGTACTTTTTCATCGTCGTTAAATTTTAATTCGATATTACCTGCTTCGAGAACTGCTTCTGCCTCCACCACCAGAGCCTCTGGATGATGAACCATATGAGGAACGCCCACCACTCGAATATGATGATCGAGAGGAACCATAGCTTCTTCCTGAGTTATAAATGCTTCTTGAAGAAGAATTGGAATAAGACCTGGAGGAGTTGGTTCGTGGTGTACTACTGTAGCTTGATCTCTGTCTGGACTGCGAAGAGGCGTTTCCACTGGTCACCTTTTGTCCGGATCCATTGTTATAAGTCTGGCCTTGAGATTTTCTACCTACATTGTATCGGCTAGTGCTCGACGGATTGCTTTTGGTAAATGTTCCGCTGTAACTCTTATTCCGTGAGCTGTTTGAGCTGTAATAGCCTTGGCCGGAACGTCCCCCTCTTGAAGTACTGGAGTCAGCATAGCGACTGGAACCCCTGGAGTAGGAGGAACGTGCATAACTCCTACCGTATCGGTCGTTGTAATAGTTCCTATAACCATATCTGGGAGCGTAATAAGGGGGGTAACCGTATCCGTAACCAAAGTTGTAGTAGGGGTCGTAAAAACTAAGCCCCCAATAGGGTCGGTAAAAACCTCTATAGTAAAAGGGACTGTAGCCCCAAAAGGGATCGTAAAAGGTATTGTAGAATCCCCAGTTGAAATTGAAATATCCCCAAGGGTTGTTGTTGATGTAATAAATTTCTGTTTTGTTGGTGCGATCTCCCCAGGGGGCTTGAGAATTCACCCGAACATTACTGTTGCCATTGTTACTGCTGTAGCTGTCAGTTTCTGTAAAGGTGTAGTTTTGGGGATTGTCTATTGAGGAGTAATCGTCAGCGACGTTACTAAAATAATCTTTGTAGTACACCCCTGTTGTATTGGTTTCGGTTTTGGGTTGTTCGGGTTTTGCTTTGGCAACAGTTTCCCCTCCGTAAATACCGTCTGAGGCATAGTAAGAGACCGTCTGGTAACTTCCACAAGAAAGTAAAGTGGAGATGAGAAAAAGACTGCTTAATAAGTGGGTCGAAATTAAATTAAGTTTTGTTCTCATAGTTGGTGCTTTTAGGAATGAATCACAAACAAAAAAATAGTAGTTTTGTGCTTCATTATATTTCATACATACAGAAACAAAATCTGTGCCAAACTACTCGTGGGTAAAAAATTAACAAATAGATCAGCGGATTATTCGAAGTGGTATAACGAATTGGTGGTTATGGCCGATTTGGCAGAAAACTCAGCCGTTCGGGGCTGTATGGTCATCAAACCTTATGGTTATGCCATTTGGGAAAAAATGCAATCGGAATTGGACAAAATGTTTAAGGCTACGGGCCATCAAAACGCCTATTTTCCATTGTTTGTACCCAAGAGTTTATTTGAGGCTGAAGAAAAAAACGCTGAGGGTTTCGCCAAGGAGTGTGCTGTGGTTACCCATTACCGTTTGAAAACCGATCCTGCGGATGCCTCCAAATTGATCGTCGATCCTGATGCGAAATTGGAGGAGGAGTTGGTGGTCAGACCCACCAGTGAGGCCATTATATGGAACACTTATAAGAATTGGATACAGTCCTATCGCGATTTACCCATACTGGTGAATCAATGGGCCAATGTGGTGCGTTGGGAAATGCGTACGCGTTTATTTTTGCGTACTGCCGAGTTTTTATGGCAAGAAGGGCATACCGCTCATGCCACAAAAGCTGAAGCTCTGGAGGAAACCAAATTAATCAATGGTTTGTATGCCGATTTTGCTGAGAATTTTATGGCCATCCCTGTCATTCAAGGTCTTAAATCGGAGAGTGAGCGGTTTGCCGGGGCAGAGGAAACTTATTGTATCGAAGCACTGATGCAGGACGGTAAGGCACTGCAAGCCGGAACCTCCCACTTTTTGGGACAAAATTTCGCCAAGGCTTTTGATGTTAAGTTTGCTACCCAATCCGGAGGTCTGGAATACGTTTGGGCCTCGTCTTGGGGCGTGTCCACCCGTTTGATGGGGGCACTCATCATGACCCATAGCGATGACAATGGTCTGGTGCTACCACCCAATTTGGCGCCCATACAGCTGGTGATTGTTCCCATATACAAAGGACATGAAAAACTCCAAGCCATTTCCGAAGTGGCAAATAAAATAAAAACCGAATTGGAGGCGGCCGGTATTTCTGTCAAATACGACGACAGAGATAACTTTAAGCCCGGCTATAAGTTCAATGATTATGAACTGAAAGGCGTTCCACTGAGGATCGCCATAGGCCCCAGAGATTTGGAAAACAAGGTAGTGGAATTGGCAAGAAGAGATACTTTGGAAAAAAATCTGGTTCCAATGGAGGGATTAACACAGCACATCAAAGCCACGCTGGATGAAATTCAAACTCAACTTTTTAGCAAGGCACTGAAATTCAGGGAGGAACACATCACAGAGGTGGATGACTTCGATGCGTTTCAATCTGTATTGTTGGATAAGGGAGGATTTATTTCTGCCCACTGGGATGGGACGTCCGAAACCGAGGAGGCGATAAAAAAACAAACCAAAGCCACCATCAGGTGTATTCCGCTTATTGAAAGCCCACAAGAGGGGAAATGTGTTTACTCCGGAAAACCTTCCGCCCAAAGGGTATTGTTTGCAAAAGCCTACTAAGAGACTTTTTTTTATTGTTGCATTCACGCTTGGTTTTGGAGTTGTATAATAATTTTTTTAAGTGTACATTTGCGCACTGAAAATATTGGCCCGTTCGTCTATCGGTTAGGACGCCAGGTTTTCATCCTGGAAAGAGGGGTTCGACTCCCCTACGGGCTACAAGCTTTTAAAATAATTATATGGCAAATCATAAGTCTGCATTAAAGAGAATTCGTTCCAACGACAAAAAGCGCTTACGCAACAGATTCCAGCACAAAACGGCGAGAAATGCGATTCGTAAGTTGAGAAGTGTGACCACTAAAAAAGAAGCCAACAAACAATTCCCCGGTGTGGTTTCGTTGGTTGACAAATTGGCAAAAAAGAATATTATCCATGCCAACAAGGCCGCCAACCTCAAGTCAAAGCTGGCCAGGTTCGTCGCCTCTCTTTAGGCAAAATACTTTGTACAATAAAAAAAGTCTCCCGATCGGAAGGCTTTTTTTATTTTAGGAATTCATTGAGATCAGGAATTCTTCGTTGTTTTTGGTCTTGATAAATCGGTCGTTGATGAATTCCATGGCTTCAACCGGATTCATGTCTGCCAAATATTTTCTCATGATCCACATGCGCTGTATGGTGTTTTCCTCTAGCAACATATCGTCGCGTCGGGTACTGGAAGAGATCAAGTCTATGGCAGGGAAAATTCTGCGGTTAGCAATCCTGCGGTCGAGTTGTAATTCCATATTACCGGTTCCTTTAAACTCTTCAAAAATCACCTCATCCATTTTGGAACCAGTTTCGGTCAAAGCAGTGGCGATAATGGATAAAGAACCTCCTCCTTCAATGTTTCTTGCGGCACCAAAAAATCTTTTGGGCTTGTGAAGTGCGTTGGCATCGACCCCACCACTAAGGATTTTCCCAGAAGCGGGTTGTACGGTATTATAAGCTCTGGCCAGACGAGTGATCGAATCCAAAAGAATGACCACATCATGCCCGCATTCTACCATTCTTTTGGCCTTTTCAAGCACAATATTGGCAACTTTTACGTGTCGGTCGGCGGGTTCGTCGAAAGTTGAAGCGACTACTTCACCGTCTACATTCCGTTGCATATCGGTTACCTCTTCCGGTCTTTCATCAATCAAAAGGATCAATTGATATACTTCTGGGTGATTGGCCGCAATGGCATTGGCAATGTCTTTAAGGAGCATGGTCTTACCCGTTTTGGGCTGTGAAACGATCATCCCCCTTTGGCCTTTTCCAATGGGAGAGAACAGATCGATGATCCTCGTGGATATGGTACTTTGCTTTTCGGCTATATTGAATTTTTCATCGGGAAAAAGCGGTGTCAGGTGTTCAAAAGATACCCGATCTCTCACCACTTTAGGGTCTAGACCATTGATCTTATCCACTTTGATCAAAGGGAAGTATTTTTCGCCTTCTTTGGGAGGGCGTACAGTTCCCAATACTGTATCCCCGGTTTTTAGTCCAAATAATCGAATTTGAGATTGAGAGACATATACATCGTCGGGAGAGGAAAGGTAATTAAAGTCGGAAGACCTTAAAAAACCGTAACCTTCTTGCATCATTTCCAGAACCCCTTCTGTATTGATGATGCCTTCGAATTCAAAATCGGGTTCGCGGTAGCGGTTTCGATTGTCTCGGTTGTGATTGACCTCGTGGTGCTCTTTCTTTCTTTTGGGGTTATTGTGTTTTCCGTTGTGATGGTTTTGTTTGTGTTGCTGATGGTGTTCTTTCTTTTCCGATTTTTGTTGCTCATGTTTGACCTCAACTTTCCCTTTGGGATTGTCACTCTTAAGATTGCCATTGGTCTTTTTGTCAGGCTTTTCTTGTTTTTGACCTTTTGCGGGTGGCTCAGATTTTTCTTTTTTTGGAGGCTTGGCCTCATTCTCATCACCCGGAGCAGCGGCTACTGTATCAATGATTTGATAAATGAGTTCCATCTTTTTAAGCCCGGTAATCCTTTTGACTCCTAGGGCTTTGGCCATTTCCTGCAATTCAGGAAGTTTTTTGCTTTTTAGCGTTGCTATCTCGTACATCAGCTGAGATTAAAAGAAAATAGTGAAAATATAATTGAAAAAAAGTATTCGAAAATAGGGGATATTGGTTATAACCGCAGCAATATTACAAATTTTATTTTTAAATTGGAATTTTATATAAAAAACTTAGTTTTAAAAAGTTTAAGCCCATGATCCAGCGCATCCAAACGGTTTTTTTGTTTCTGATATCCATCACTTCTGTATTGGGGCTGTTTTTCTTCCCCCCTATTGATTTTCCAGACTTGGGATTTCCGATTCCTATTGTGTTGAAATCCTATCTGATCTTGACTGCCGCCCTTGCGTTTTTGACCCTGTTGTTATTTAAAAGTAGAAAAACACAGTTGTTGATGAATCGCTTGCACTTTTTTGTTCAAATCCTGGCAGCGGCCGGATTGGTCTATGGTACGGTGAATTCGGATGATTTGAATGTTTATCTGCCCTGGGTGGTCATGCCTTTGCTGGCTTTGATCCTACTAATATTGAGCAGCAGGTTCATAAAGAAAGACGAAGACCTGATCCGCTCTATTGATCGCTTGCGCTAAGCGACCCTCGTTGGCCCAATTCTATGGCTTCGAGATTTTCTATTTTCCCTTGATTCAGTTCAAACCTCAACATTGTCTTCAGCTTGTGAAAGCCTTGGATGCCACAAGCACCGGGATTCATGTGTAAAAGATTGTTTTTGCGATCTTGCACGACTTTGAGAATGTGGGAGTGGCCGCATACATACAGCTGTGGTTTTTCTTTCACTATGAGTTTTTTTACCCTGGCATTGTACCTTCCGGGATAGCCGCCGATATGTGTCATCAAAACTTTTACCCCCTCGCAGTTGAAAATTTGATTTTCGGGAAACTGACTTCTCAATAGATGGCCATCGATATTGCCATAAACGCCTCTGAGTGGTTTTATTTTTGAAATTCCATCGGCAACAGCAGTAGTACCTATGTCTCCTGCATGCCAGACCTCATCTGCACCATCGATGTATTTGATTATTTTTTGATCCAAATAACCGTGGGTATCGGAAAGCAGTAGGATTTTTTTCAAAATTAATTTTTAAAACCATTCCAAAGATATTTCAATTTTCCTGTCTTTTAAGCACTACCGATTTGTTTCCTAAAACAATATCTTTGTGTTGTAAATGGAGTTGAAGAGATATTTTGTTGAGTTGTCTTACAACGGATCGGCTTATCACGGTTGGCAGCGACAACCCAATGCCATGAGTGTTCAACAGGCTTTGGAAGAAGCATTGAGCAAACTGATAAGGGAGTGCATTAGTTTGGTGGGAGCAGGTAGAACCGATACCGGAGTCCATGCCCGACAGATGTTTGCACATTTTGATACCGCACAGGAAATTGTAAATCCAAAAGAACTGGTTTTTCTTTTAAATGGTTTTTTGAAGGATGACATCGCTATCAAGGCCATCAGACGTGTTCAGCCCACTGCGCATGCCCGTTTTGATGCCACAGCTCGTGATTACCAATACCATATCGCTACGACAAAAGATCCCTTTCATGCCCCATTACATTATTATTTAAAAAACAAACCCGATATTGATTTAATGAATCAAGCAGCAAAAATTCTTCTTCTGCACGAAGATTTTCAATGTTTTTCGAGGTCAAATACCGATGTAAAAACTTTTCTTTGTAATATCAAAAAAGTAGAGTGGCAGCAAGAAGACGATTATTTGGTTTTTTATATCTGTGCCAATCGGTTTTTAAGAAACATGGTTCGGGCCATTGTAGGTACCCTTCTGGAAATAGGTTTTAAAAAGAGAAAAGTGGAAGACATAGAGATGGTGATCAAAAGTAAAGACAGAGGCAAGGCCGGGTTTTCTGCTCCTGCACATGGACTCTACCTGAGTCGTATTGAGTACCCTCAAAATATATTCGTAGACTGATGGCAAAGGAAAAAGGAAACATCTTCGATCTAAAATTGTTTTCCAAGTTGATGGTCTATGTAAAGCCCTACAAAAAGACTTATTACTTTGTGATGGTCTCTGCCATCCTATTGGCCGGTTTTTCTGCACTGACCCCTTATTTGTTGAAAATTACTGTAGACGATTACATTCGTTTAAAGGATTACGAAGGAATGGTCTTTTTGATCGGACTGATGCTGATTGCGCTTTTGTCGGAGGTGATTTTTCAATTTCTGTTTGTTTATTTTTCCAATTGGCTGGGACAAAATGTCATTCGTGACCTGAGGGTGGCTTTGTTCCGGAAGATCGTTGGATTTAAGATGGCCTATTTTGATAAATCTGCCGTGGGAAGATTGGTGACCCGGGCCGTAAATGATATAGAGACCATAGCGAGTATTTTCTCTCAAGGTTTGTTTATGATCATTGCCGATTTGCTAAAAATGGCAGTGGTCATTGTTATTATGTTGGTCATAGATTGGGAACTTTCTCTGATCGTCTTTTCAATTCTTCCGGTCATCCTGTACGCCACACGACTCTTTCAGAAGTCCATGAAGACTGCTTTCGAAGAAGTTCGCCTTCAGGTAGCCAATCTGAATTCCTTTGTTCAGGAAAGGATTACGGGCATGCAAATCGTACAGTTGTTTCATCGAGAAAAAATTGAATATGACCATTTTGTTTCAATTAACGAAAAGCATAAAAAAGCTTGGTTAAAAACCGTTTGGTACAACTCCATTTTCTTTCCGATTGCCGAAATTTCCTCTTCCATAACACTGGGCTTGTTGGTTTGGTATGGAGGATTGAATGTGGTGGCAGGAGGTTCCATCTCTATGGGTACCATATTTCTGTTTATCCAAATGTCACAGATGCTCTTTCGTCCTTTGCGCCACATTGCGGATAAGTTCAATACCCTTCAAATGGGTATGGTCGCGGCGGATCGCATCTTTAAGATCATCAATACCGAAAGTCAGATCGCCGATCACGGTCAGTGGGATCCTCAAAAAGTTGAAGGTAAAATCACCATCAAGGACTTGAGGTTTTCTTATGTTGCAGATGAAGAAGTCATTCGTGGTATTGATCTGGACATTCAACCTGGAGAAAAAATTGCCATTGTCGGGGCAACCGGGGCAGGTAAATCTACTTTGATCAATCTCCTTTCACGTTTTTATGAATTTGAAAAAGGAGCGATTTGTTTGGACGATCACTCCATTAAGGATTTTAGGCTGCAGTCGCTGCGTAAACATGTAGGGATTGTCCTACAAGAGGTGTTTTTGTTTGCCGATACCATCTATAACAACATCACGCTTTATAATCTCAATGTGACCCGAGCGATGGTCTATGAAGCTGCGCAACAGATAGGGGTACACGAATTTATAGAATCACTTCCGGGAGGCTATGACTACAATGTGAAGGAACGAGGGGTTATGCTTTCCTCAGGACAGCGGCAATTGATTGCCTTTTTGAGGGTTTATATTGCCAATCCGAGTGTGTTGATTTTGGATGAGGCCACTTCCTCCATTGATTCCCACTCAGAGGAACTAATTAAGAACGCAACGCATAAAATTACTTCTGATAAAACATCCATATTGATCGCACACCGCTTGTCTACCATTAAAAATGCCGATCGTATCGTGGTGATGGATTCGGGTCGTATTGTAGAAGTGGGTTCTCACAAAGAACTGCTGAACATCAAAGACGGTTTTTACGCCCAGTTGTATAAGATTCAATTCTTGGAAGTAGCCGTTTGATCTAAACGGAAAGGTCTTCGGTCAACATCCGTCGGAGGTCTTCAATGTTTTTATACTTACAAAACCCTCCATCCTTGACATAGGATATTTTTCCGGTCTGTTCAGAAATCACCAATACCACCGCATCTGTTTTTTCACTGATTCCTATGGCTGCTCTGTGGCGAAGTCCAAACCTGGTGGGGATAGAAGTGGATTCAGAAACGGGGAGTACCACACGAGTAGCTTTGATGAAATTGTTGTTTACAATAATGGCACCATCATGTAAGGGACTGTTCTTAAAAAATATGGTTTCTAGAATTTGGGCACTGATTTCGATATTGGCCTCATCCCCGGTACTTTTTAAAAAATCCAGATTGTTCTCTCTTTCAAAAACGATGATGGCTCCTGTTTTTTCATTGGCCATTTTATTGCATGCACTCAACAATGCCGTCAAATCTATCTTTAATGACTCTTGATCTTGATTGAGGAATTTAAAATAGCGGATGACGTTTCGCCTTGAAGCAAAATTGGTCGATCCAATCAAGAGTAAAAATTTCCTGATCTCTTGCTGAAAGACCACGATAAGGGCAAAAAAACCAACACTGATGAACTTACCCAAGATGTTACTCAAAACATCCAAGTTGAGGATATCAGTCAACTTCCAAATCACATAGAAGATGACAATACCGATAAAAATATTGATGGCAACCGTCCCTTTGACCAGTCGGTAGGCGTAAAAAAGCAGTAAAGCCACCAAAAGAATATCAATAAGGTCGACGAAGGTGAAGTCCAGAAAGTCAATTTTGTCCAATGCGGATGTTTTTTGTAAAATTATAAAACTATTGGAGGGCTTGCAATAAATCGGCACATTCTTTGGCTTCTTTGACATCGTGAACCCTGAGAATATGAGTTCCCTTGGACAAGGCAAGGGTGTTGAGCACTGTAGTTCCGTTGAGGGCCTCATCGGGTGAAATGGCCAGTTTTTTGTATATTATGGATTTTCTTGATATCCCCACTAGTATTGGCAGCTCAAGGGTTTGGATCAGGTCCAAGTTTTTCATTAACGCATAGTTGTGCTCCAAAGTCTTTCCGAATCCAAAACCGGGATCTATGATCACATCATTGATTCCATCGCTGTAGGCTTGTTGTACTTTTTCAGAAAAATAATACAAGACCTCTTGAACAACATTTTTGTATTGTGGATTTTTTTGCATGTCTTTTGGGGTTCCTAGAAGGTGCATCAGTACATAGGGAGCATGATGTTTACCAACGGTTTGCATCATGTTGGGGTCAAATTGCCCACCGGAAATATCATTGATCATTACCGCCCCTCTGTTGAGGCATCCCTCTGCTACAGCAGATCGGTAGGTGTCGATAGAAAAATATTGTTTGGGAAAGGTTTCAATCAGTTTTTCCAGGATGGGGTAGAGTCTTTTCTTTTCCTCTTCTTCACTGATTTCTTCCGCACCGGGTTGGGTACTGCAAGCCCCCAAGTCAATAAAAAAAGCCCCTTCACGAATCATTTTTTCCGTTTGCTCCAAGGCTCGGTCCAGAGCATTGAATCTGCCACCGTCATAAAACGAATCCGGTGTAAAATTCAGTATACCCATGATTTTGGGTTGTCTTAGGTCAATTAACTCCCCTTTGATATTGATGGTCATGCGCTGGCTTAAATTGTTTCTAAACTTTTAATAATGCTCTTTACAGAGTAAAAAAAATTATCGAAATTTACGCCAAAGATAAATAAACCCATGACATCCACCCCTGAACAGTATCAAAGGGTAATGAAAAATTGTCAGTCGCTCTTTGCAAAGAAGATGACGGATTACGGCAGCGCTTGGAGAATATTGCGTCTTCCTTCATTGACGGATCAAATTTTTATCAAGGCTCAAAGAATCAGAGGACTGCAAACCAATGCCACCCAAAAAGTGGATGAAGGTGAAGTTTCTGAATTTATCGGCATTATCAATTACTCCCTTATGGCGTTGATTCAAATCGAGCTGGGAGTTTCGGATACTCCCGATTTGAATACGGAGGAGGCCTTGGACCATTACGAAAAACAAGCGGCGGTGGTTTTTGAGTTGATGATGGCCAAAAATCACGATTACGGGGAGGCTTGGCGAGATATGCGGGTGAGTTCTCTTACCGATCTGATCTTGCAAAAATTGATGCGGGTCAAGCAAATAGAAGGAAACGATGGTAAAACCCTCGTCAGTGAGGGCATCGATGCCAATTATCAAGACATTGTCAATTATGCCGTTTTTGCTTTAATTCACCTGAAGGCTTTTGAAGAATAGATGTTAAGGAACGTACTCTCAAAACTTTTCTATGCTTTTTTAACCCTTTTGGGAGTTGTGAGCTTGGTGTTTTTCCTTTTTAATGTTTTGCCAGGCGATCCTGCACAAATGATGTTGGGACAAAATGAAAGCAGTGAGCAATTGGCATTGGTCAAAAAAAAGTATGGTTTTGACCTGCCTGTTTCGAGGCAATTTCTGCTTTACCTCAATGATTTGTCCCCTTTGTCCATGCACTCAACAGATCAAAATGATCTTTCTTATTTTTCTACAGAAAAATACAGTGCCTTCCCCCTGATTCAAAACAGCCGCTATGTTTTGACCCTCAAATGGCCCTATTTAAGAACCTCATACCAAAAAAGAGGTAAAAAAGTTTCTACTGTAATTGCGGAAACCTTTTCCAATACTTTTGTTTTGGCTATGGCTTCCATTTTTATCGCCATCGTCTTGGGGGTTTTATTGGGCATTGTGGCCACACTGCTCTACAATACTTGGATCGATCGGTGGTTGCAATTTGTCAGTACTTTGGGCATGAGCGTTCCTTCCTTTTTTAGTGCGATTCTTTTTTCATGGTTTTTTGGTTTTTTACACCATCAATACACAGGTCTAAACATGAGTGGAAGTCTCTATGAAATGGATGATTTTGGAGAGGGTAGGGTGTTACAGTTAAAAAATCTGATCTTGCCTGCAGTGGTTTTAGGCATTCGTCCCATAGCTGTCATCATTCAGTTGATGCGCAGCAGCCTGCTCGAAGTCT
>CAJXEG010000013.1 GCA_913052425.1 uncultured Flavobacteriaceae bacterium
GGCTTAATAAATGAAATGTCCCAGATGGCTTTCTGATATAAATGTTACCAAGATTATGTCCCCCTGAAATAATAGAACCTGTAGAACTGGAAACAAATGATAGAGTTCCTACACTTTGTAATTGCATGTTAGGATCATATTCAACTTTACCATGAACTTCTAAAGTTTTACCAGACATATTAAACTTAGGGTTGTCAGTCACCCCAACCCATGACATATTTTTGAAGCTATTGTTGTCAGAGTCTAGTGTCACAGTTTGATTAGCCTGAAAGAATGAATTGCTGTCAAAAATCACTTTATCATTTGAACCTGGAGATGTTGTATGAAAAATATTTCCCCCAGAAGAAGTAGCCCAATGAGAAGAATAGTTAGACCAGTTTCCAGTTCCTCCTACCCAATAATAGTCTGATTGTCCAAAAAGATTAATTGAACAAAGTATTAATAATGAAAAATAGAGTAACTTTTTAAAGTTGAGAGGTAAAAAATCATGTATCATAAAATCAATTTATGTATTTACTTTACATTTTAAAGAATAATTAAAATAAAGTATCCTAAATTGTTACTTTTGAAACAAAGTATTCATATTATGAAACAACTATTTTTAATCTTACTGTAATAAGGTAGTGTTTATGATTTATTTATTTAATTGATTTTATTGGGGCTATATTCCTAATATTTAATTACTTTTTGTCTAAAAAAATTTATTTAAATAACTTATTTAAAATTTATTTGATCAAAAATGAAACACCTTATTTAATTAATGATTTTTGATTTAGCTGGTCTTTTAGTAAGTTTTTTATGCTTTTTGATAGTTGTAATGATGATCAGATCTTATAGTTATAATAAAACCTTTAATATTCCTTTTTTAATAATTATTTGTGTAGTCGGATTACAAAGATTTCAAAATTCACTAGCTAATTTAAATTTAATGGATTTGAAATCTCCTTTTGAGACATCCCCCTTTATAGCTCTTATATTTATTCCTGTCTTTCTAATTTTTTTTAAAAATGCATTGGACGAAAGAGCTATATCAATTCGTGATTTTTTACATCTTATAATACCCTTTTTCTTGCTTTTTCTTAACAAATCTATTCTAGTGAATGATCTTTTAAATAAAACAGTTTTTCTTTTATTCACATTAATATACTGGATTATGATGATAGATATAGTTATAAAGAATTTTAAGAAAACTGTTTTAAAATTCTCATTTAATAAAATAATATTTCGTTGGTTAATTCTAATGTTTTCAAATATTACTTTAATTACATTTTTTCTTAATTATCATGTTATTTACTGGCAAATAGATCAATCTGATATGACCCTTACCAACTTTTACAGAGGGAGTTCAATTATGTGGGTAATCTGTTTAATGTACGTTATTTTAAATCCAGTTATAATATTCGGAAAGGATTATCTTTTGTATCAATTAAATACAAAATCAAAATTTTATGATCCTTGGAATTATAAAACAATCAGGAATGTAGAAAAAAATGATACTGATTTATCAAATAGAATAGTTAAGTCAGTTCCTGATTTAATCTACTCTCTAAAATCTTTTGAACAAGATTTTAATTTCCTCAACAATAAAAAATTAAATCTAAAAACACTGGCTGAAAGATTAAAAATTCCAGCTTCTCATTTAAAGTTTCTAATAAAATATTATAATAGCTTGACAGTTCATGAATACTTCAATTTATTAAAAATATCTCTTTCTATAAAATTTATTCAACAAGATTTTTTGCACGATCATACAATAGAAAGTTTATCTAAAGCAAGTAATTTTGAATCGAGAATTACTTTTTATAATAATTTTAAAAAATTTACAGGAAAAAGCCCCTCCGAATTCATAAAAGATTAAATCTCAAAACAATATTCTTCTCCAATACTATATTGATCAAAAAGTTCTTTGGAAACTTTTCCCGAAGCATAATTTGCGTTTAAGCCAGGGGATCCGATAGAATTAGACTGCGATCTTGGAAGATAATTTAAATTTGGACGAAAATAAAAATAATAATTTCCATTTTCTTCTTCCTTATTCAATAAAATGACACACTCTTCATCTTTAGAACATCCTGCAAAAATTAAAAAAATAACAAGTAAAATAACTTTTCTCATAAATAATTAATTTCAAGATTAAAAGAATTGTTAAAAGTAATTATCAATCCAAATTTAGTAAATTCACAGGCGTGAAAAATTCAATAAGCCCAACTTATAAAAATTTTTAAAATGAAAACCAATATTACTGATAGTATTCAATTTGGTGAGGGAAATTTCCTAAGGGCTTTTGTAGAATATTGCCTTCAAACCCTCAATGAAAAAACCCCTTTTTCTGGAAAAGTGGACATAATACAACCTCTCCCAAATGGAATGATCGAACAGCTAAAAAAACAAAATGGAAAATACCATCTATTTCATGAGGGAATAATTGCAGGGCAAAACATAAGAACGGGACAGCAAATTGACTGTGTCGACCAAATGATCAACCCCTATCAAGAATTTGATCACTTCCTAAATCTGGCTGAAAATCAAAACTTAACTTTTGTTTTCTCCAATACCACCGAGGCAGGAATTGCCCTAGATCAGAAAGATCAATTCGATGCGGCACCACCCCAATCATTCCCAGGAAAACTTACAAGACTGCTGCATCACCGATACAAAAAATTTAATGGGGATCCCTCTAAGGCACTTCACATCATACCCTGTGAACTCATCGATAAAAATGGCAGTAAACTCAAGGAGATCATACTGGAGCTTTGCAAAAACTGGCAATTGGAAGACGACTTCGTGTCTTGGATTCACCAAAACCATTTTTACAATACCCTGGTCGATAGAATCGTTCCCGGTTATCCCAAAAAAGATCTTGAATTTTATAAAAAAGATTTGCCCTTTGACGACCAAATGATCGTTACCTGTGAACCTTTTTTCCTTTGGGTAATTGAAGGAAACCCCAAACTACTCGAAGTTTTTCCCGTAGACCAATTGAAAAAAATCGACGTCAAGGTCGTCCCCGACTTGGGAATCTACCGAACTAGAAAAGTGAGAATACTCAATGGCAGCCATACCACTTTGGTTCCTGTGGGACTGCTCCACGGCACTCCAACCGTTTCGGAAACTCTTAAAGACAATTTTCTAAAGTCTTTTCTTTCCCAAACACTATTTGATGAAATCATCCCCAGTGTGGATTTTGATAAAAAAGAACTGGAAGATTACGCCCAATCCGTATTGGAACGTTTTTCCAACCCATTCATCATTCACCAATTAGAATCCATTTCCCTAAATTCCATCTCAAAATTCAAAGTAAGGGTTTTGCCCAGTTTACTGTCTTATTACAAAAAAGAAGGAAAGATTCCTCAAAACCTGACCTTTGCCATGGCCGCCCTAATTTACTTCTATGGTAAAGAAATCTCAAAACACCCCCACCCCCTGAAAGACGATCCAAAAAACATCTCATTTTTCAATGAAATCTGGAAAGACAACAATGTCAAAAAAGTAGTAACCGAAACCCTATCCAATACAGAGCTCTGGGGGCAAAACTTAGCAGAAATTAGCCCGTTAAAAGAAAAGCTAACCCAAGCAATCAATGCCATTGCCTCACACCAAAGAATAAGTCAGGCCCATCAAGCATATAAAAACCTTCAATTATGAGTAAAGCCATTAAAATCAACCCACAAGACAACATGATTGTTGCCCTTGAGAACCTCAGAAAAGGAGAGACAATAAAGGTAGAAGAACAGCAAATCACCTTGAAGGAAGACATTCAACAAAAACATAAATTCACCCAAGAATCATTAAAAAAAGGAGACCCACTGATAATGTATGGGGTCAAAGTAGGTGTTGCCAATCAAGAAGTTCCCAATGGAGCAGCATTGACAACCAAAAACATGGACAATGCCTTCAACGAAGACATTAGTTTCGAAAACGCAGGAAAAATCCAAAACCAAAACCCCTTCAAAAATGAAAGGTTCTTTATGGGTTACCCCCGTAAAGATGGAACAGCAGGAACCCAAAACATTTGGCTTTTTTTTCCTCTGGTTTTTTGCGAAAACAGAAACGTCGAACTACTCAAGACTGTCTTTGAACGAGAATTCTATCCCGACAAACTATTCGAACATCAGAATTTTCTTAGAAATTTAGTTCAGGAGGAAACAGAAAGCATCCAAGTCCCCGCTGCTGTAAATCCCTACCCCAATGTTGAAGTGCGGTTCATCACACACAATGGAGGATGTGGCGGAACTAGAACCGATTCTACCATGTTGGGAAAACTTTTAGCAGGCTATGTCAACAATCCCAATGTTGCAGGAGCATCCGTATTGAGTTTGGGTTGTCAAAACTTACAAGTAGATCTTTTCCTCGATCAACTCAAAGCCATAAATAAAAACTTTGACAAACCCCTCCTTGTTTTCGACCAGCAAGAAGTAGGGAATGGAGAAAACCTAATTCAAAAAATTATCAAAGACTCTCTGGTTGAAATAAAAAAAGCCAATGAAATTAAAAGAAAAAAAATCCCCCTTTCAAAACTTACTATTGGTTTAGAATGTGGAGGTTCTGATGGCTTTTCAGGTATTTCTGCCAATCCAACTCTAGGAGTCACCATGGACAAACTGGTCAAATTAGGAGGTAGTGCAATCCTTTCAGAATTCCCTGAGTTAAGGGGAGTTGAGCAGGAACTTGTTGATCGATGTATCGATAAAGAAAAAGCAAAAAAATTCATTACCCTGATGGAATCCTATGAAAGCAAGGTCATTGAAGCAGGAACTGATTTTAGCACCAATCCATCTCCTGGAAACATCAAAGACGGACTCATCACCGATGCCATGAAATCTGCAGGTGCCGCCAAAAAAGGAGGCAGCTCTCCAATCGTCGATGTGCTAGATTATGGGGAATATTTTAAAAGTCAGGGATTGAACTTACTTTGCACCCCTGGAAACGATGTAGAAAGCACCACTGCAATGGCAGGATCGGGCGCCAATCTGATAATTTTCACCACTGGGCTAGGTACTCCTACAGGAAACCCCATTACTCCAGTCATCAAAGTTTCCTCCAATACTGCGGTATACAAAAAAATGAAAGACATCATAGATTTCAATACTGGTTCCATTATTGAAGGATCACAATCTCTAGAAGATTTATCTGAAGATATGCTGGAATTCATTATCAAAGTAGCTAATGGGGAAAGCATCACCAAAGCATCGCAAAATAGACAATTTGACTTCCTGCCATGGAAGCGAGATATCTCACTCTAGATCAAAAAGAACCTAGGGTTGTGAAAAATCAAAAAACTTGACTATTTTTATAATCAACGAAAATCAAAACAATGCACAAAAAAAAATCCAAATCACGAAGAAACTTCATCAAAAAAACAGGAATGATTGGAACAGGTGTATTCATTGTTCCCCGAAATGTTTTGGGTGGAGAGGGATATACTGCTCCCAGTGACCAATTGGCGTTAGCAGCCATTGGTTCAGGAGGAAAAGGAACTTCGGACATCAGCAATGCATACCAAAACGGAAAAAACAGAGTTGTTGCACTATGTGATGTTGATCCTGCCAAAGCCAAAAGTTCTTACACCACACATGCCGATGTCAATAAATATATAGACTACAGGGAAATGCTCGATAAAGAAAAGGGCATCGATGCGCTTACCATTTCTACACCCGATCACAATCACGCTAAAATTGCCTATGATTGTATGAACAGCGGTATCCACGTATATGTGCAAAAACCTCTAACCCATACCATTGCCGAGGCAAGACTGCTGGCACAAACTGCTGAAAAAAATAAAATTGTTACCCAAATGGGTAACCAGGGAGGGTCCAGTATTGGAGTTCCCAAAATTCAACAGTGGATCGACCAAAACAAAATTGGAAAAGTACACACCATATATGCTTGGACAAATAGGCCTGTTTGGCCACAAGGAGTAAATCACCCCAGTGCCGATATCGCCAAAAAACCTGATTCATTGAACTGGGATTTGTGGTTGGGTACTGCACAATCTAAACCCTATTCACCTGGGCTACACCCCTTCGATTGGAGAGGTTTTTGGGAGTATGGAACCGGTGCACTGGGTGATATTGGCTGCCATACACTAGATGCACCCTACAAAACATTACAGTTGGGATATCCCAGCAGTGTAGAGTGTACCGCAACCAACGTATTCAAGAAAATGTGGACTCCGGAGTACACCCCGGAAGGTTGTCCCATTTCATCTATGGTAACCCTGGAATACAAAAATTCTCCACACAACAAAGACGGAATCAAACTCATCTGGATGGACGGAGGACTTACCCCCACCATTCCCGAAGAAATAGAAGAAGAATTCATCATGAATTACGATATGGGAGACTCTAGTGGAATCATGATGTTAGGCGCTAAAGGGGTGATTACTGCTGAAATATATGCCAATAATCCTACCTTATACGTCAAAGGGGAAGATCCGGTTGTATTCGATACCAGCAAACAACCCAATGTCAACGATGTTCACGCTGCCGCATGGACAGAAGCTTGTAAAGCCGGGTTCAATAGTGTCGAACACAAAAACTTGACCTCCTCATTTGATTATTCCGGACCCTTTACAGAAACCGTAATCATGGGGAACCTTGCCCTTCGAAGCAGAGACCTCAGAAAGGTCGTCGGAACCAGAGGTAACGGTCGAAAAATCATGAATTACTACGGTAGAAAAAAGCTACTTTGGGATGGCCAAAACATGAAAATCAAAAATTTAGACGAAGCCAATGCCTTTGTAAGTAAAGAATACCGTAAAGGTTGGGAGTTGCCCATTTAATATTTTTTTAAATACTACTTTAAAACAGGAATAGCATTACAATTTTTTATTCCTGTTTTATATTTATCCCATGATGCAATCCGAAGAATTTATTCAAGTTAAAAAACATATCGAATCTTTTGATTACCAGGTCGTCGATTTCGATTTTGAACGACCTTGGGGAGGTTTCTTGGTCATCGATGAAACCCAAGCGCAAAAGTTTGCCAATCAATTTTTTGAGGGGATTTCGATTGACAGCCTTAAAATTGGAGGAAAACTCAGCCCCAAAATCCTCATCGTAAAACCCAATGCTCGACTCTCATGGCAATACCACCACCGACGAGCAGAAATCTGGCGGGTCTATCAAGGAACGGTCGGCATTATCCGATCCGATGATGACGATCAAAAACCACTGCTAACCCTTGCCGAGGGAGATCAAGTAAAACTCAAACAAGGTGAACGCCACAGACTAATTGGTCTGGAAAAGCAAGCTCTAGTCGCCGAAATTTGGCAACATACCGACCCCAATAATCCCTCCAATGAAGAAGACATCGTCAGACTGCAAGACGACTTTGGCCGCTAAAACCTTGAGGCTAATGATCCTTTGAATTCTAATGGACAAAAGTACTGTTGTTTTGAGTAAAACGAAAATCGACAGCGATCTTCCCAAATTTGAATGGTCAAAAAAGCCAAGATTAAAAAAAAGATTGAGTATCTTTTACAAGCAGACTGCTACAGTTATTGGAAAAAGATAATATAACTGCTAAAGGTTTTGTAGTGGAGGATCACAAATGCAAAGAAGTTTTTGGTTACCTCCATGCAAACGCTCTTTTGTGATTTGAATGAACGGTAAAAAAGTTTATTATGAAAAAGATTACTCCAAAAGTAATACTGCTATTGCTCAAGACATTTCCCTTGTGGATTTACGCACAAGATCAACCTTTTTTTATAGCCCCCGAGGGACAATCGGTTGTCAGTACCGACCTTCACATCCACACCACCTTTTCCGATGGCTCAGTTTGGCCCAACATCAGAGTAGAAGAAGCGCTGAAAGAAGGACTGGATCTGATCTCTATTACAGATCACTTAGAATATCAACCCCACCGCGATGACCTTCCCAATCCCGATAGAAATCGATCCTTCGACATCGCAAACGGGATAGCCAAAAAATCAAAACTTACTGTGATCAGAGGTGCAGAGATCACTCGTTCCATGCCGCCCGGACATCTCAATGCCGTATTCATTCAAGATGCCAATAAACTTTTATTCCCGGATGATCCCATTGCGGGAATAGAAGAAGCCAATCGTCAAAAGGGGTTTGTTTTTTGGAACCACCCCAATTGGGAAGCACAACGTAAAGATGGAATAGCTAAGCTGGATCCGATGCACGTCGAGCTCATTGAAAGAAAACTCCTACACGGAATCGAAGTGGTCAATTTCACCACCTTTTCCGAAGAGGCCATTGAAATCGCCTTGGAAAACAACCTCACCATGCTAGGGACTTCAGATGTTCACAAGCTGACTGCATGGGATTTTGACATTCCACATGGAGGTCACAGACCTATGACATTTGTTATCTCCAAAGACAACAGCCCCAAAGAAGTCAAAAAAGCCCTCTTTGAGGGCAAAACAATGGTTTGGTTCAAAGAGCTGATGATTGGTAAGGAAGAATACCTCCTTGAGGTGGTTAAGGCCAATATCTCCGCATCCTCTCCCAGCTACAAATACGATGAATTGATCGCCAAAGTTACTCTAAAAAATCACTCGGCCAATACCCTACACCTAAAATATACAGGACCCTTTACCTTTCATCAAGACGGTACCATTTTCAAAATTGAACCCTACGGTGAAAAAAGTTTAGATGTAAAGACCTTGGAAATAAAAACCTCTTTCGAGCTTCCATTCGAATTGCTCAATAGCGTTATTGGACGCAAAAAATACCTTAGCTTCTCTATTAAAACACAATAGTATTTTTGAAAACTTTAATTCAACTGCACTGCCTTCTACTGCTTTTTTATGGTCCAAAAAACAGCACAAAACTACTGGCACAGACTGTCGTATATGAGACCCAACTCCCCGAAAAAATAGAGGAAACCTCGGGCATAGAGTTTTTTAAAAACGACTTACTCACTCACAATGATTCCGGAGGAAAGCCCAACTTGTATCGCTTTACTGAACAGGGAGACCTTATAAATAAATACCTCATCGAAGGCGCTGAAAATAACGACTGGGAAGACATTGCGCAAGATAAAAATTACCTCTATATCTCAGACAGTGGAAATAACAAAGGAAAAAGAAAAAACCTCAACATCCTGATCGTTGATCCCAAGAGGGATTTTAAGAAAATTGGAGCAATAACATTCAACTACCGCGACCAACAAAATTTTGAAAAAAGGAAAAAACACCCTTTTGATGCAGAGGCCTTGGTCGCCACCCAAGAAGTGTTGGTCTTGTTTTCCAAGAATCGAAAAACCTCTACCACTGAGCTGTACTCCATTCCCAAAACCTCTGGAAATTACACCTTGAGCCCCAAAAAATCTTTTGATGTACAATCGCTGATTACGGGAGCTGATTATCACCACCGCCTCAGGTTGGTTGCCCTAGTGGGCTATATCCAATCCGGAGAACAATTTCTATACACCCTCAGTTCATTTGATATGGAAAATCTAAAACAAGTCAAAATGAAAAAATTCAAATTGCCTTTAGATGGAAAACAAGTTGAAGCCATTAAAATCATCGATCAAAACAACTTTTGGATTACCAGCGAAGGTGAGGGCGAAAGTTTTCCCATGTTGTATAAAATTCAACTTTAGTCCTGCCCCGTCAAATAACGTTCAATCTTTTGAAAAATTTTAGCCGATTCAAAGTGATCCGCCACAAAAGTTCTACCTGCTTTTCCCATGGCTTTTCGTTCCCCTGGATGCTGGTACAAATAAACGATCTTATCACAAAAGGCAGCAACATCATGCGGTGGTGTC
Source organism: uncultured Flavobacteriaceae bacterium (assembly GCA_913052425.1). The sequence continues at coordinate 9,739 of CAJXEG010000013.1, forward strand.
AAATGACCAGTCGCTTCACTGATCACCTCGCCATTGCTGCTAATATCGAATGCAATGACAGGAAGTTCACTCAAAGAAGCCTCGACAATGACATATCCAAAACCCTCCCACAAAGATGGCAAAAGAAAAATATCCGATGACATGAGCAAATCCTTGGGATTGTCCAGAAAACCCACAAATTGAAAAACATCTGTCAGATCATTTTCATCAACAAGCGATTTGAGCTTCAACTCCTGAGAACCTTTTCCACCGATTAAAAATTCAAAAGGAATATCCCTTTTTTTCAATTCTATGGCCACAGGAATCAGAAACTCAAAATTCTTTTGAGGTTCCAACCTTCCCAAAGCACCCAATACAAAAGCGGATTTTTGTTTCGGTTGAAGCACTTCAAAATCTTTCTCCAAAAAACTTTGAATGTCAATACCGTTGGGGATGACTGTGATTTTATCAGGATCAACCAATGAAGTGCCATTGGATAGAATTGCTTTTTTGGTCGCCTGTGAATTCGTCAAAATTCCTGTTACCACCTTTTGATACAGGTAGCGATTAATAAAATAATTTTTAACCGTTCGATCACTCCCCCGTCTAAAAATAATATTTTTAACCCCTGCCATCCGAGCCGAAATCCCTCCGCATTTTAAATCACGTGAAAGATTTAAAACCACTGTATCAACCCGATTTGACCGAAAAAAATTTGCCAATTTGAGCAATACAAACGGGTTTAAAACACTCAAATTTTTCAAAACTACATGAAAAACCGCCATGCCTTCTTTTCGGGCGCGTTCGCCCAAAACAGCTCCGGGTTGGGTAATGACCATTACATCATGTCCTTTGGATCGAAGATGCAAGGCCATGTCCAGATGCCATCGCTCTCCACCGCCCCACTGGTCTACAGTATTAAAAAAACAAAATGATTTCAAGATTACTAAATATAGTAATCAAGATTAAGCAAAAAAATCAAGAGAATAAAGGATCAATCTCTTTTTTGGTAAATCTTGGTGGTAGGATCTTCAAAAACTGATATCCTTTGAAAAGCCAATTCCCAGTTTTCGAGACTGTCCATCACCTGAGTGTTTCGAACATTGCCAGAGTTAAAATAATTCCTTTTGTCACGGCTTTTATGGAAGATCGATCTGTAATGAGGAAGACATTTTGACTAAAGTACTACCTTTGGGGCAGTCAATTCTTGCACAATATAAGAAGCAAAAATTTGGAGTTATAGTTAATTTTTATAATAAATTGACCCGCCCCTATCTAACATATTTTAATTAATCTATTGGGTTTATGAATTTTAAAAAGGTTTTACCTAAAAACAAATCGGGAATTAGGATTCTGGTCATTCAACAAAAAATGATTGGGGATGTACTGATCAGCACCTTGATTTGCAAAAATTTAAAACTTTGGAAACCTGGCATACGCATCTATTTTGTAGCCAATCGTCATACGTTGGATGTTATTCGCAACAACCCTTATATTGATGAGATCATCGTTTTCGAAGACCATTTCAAAAAAGATAAATGGGGGCTTTTTCAGTTTTTACGCCAGCAGGGAAAAAAAAGATACGATTATATCATTGATGCCTATGGAAAACTTGAAAGCTTATTGATTTGTTTGTTCACTCCTGCTCAGCACAAAATCGGTTTTAAAAAAATTCACTCTTCTTTAGTATACAGTCATGCGGTCAAATTAAAGAACGTTCAGGAAGACGCGCTTCAATTATCGATCAAAAACAGGTTTCAATTGTTGGAACCCATCATGGGAGATTTTCCAAAAAATAGCGAAGTTGAAATTCATCTGACCCCCGAAGAGATTGCTAGCAGTAGGGAACGAATGGACGCTGTTTTGGGCAAGGGAAATCAAGCCATCATGCTTTCTGCTTTGGGCAGCAGTAAAAACAAAAGCTACCCTTTTGAGTATATGGCCCGGCTGATGGATACTGCCTTTCATACCACAAAGCTCCCATTCATACTCAATTACCGTCCCGATCAAAAGGAACAAATTGACGCACTGATCGATCAACTGCAACCAACCACCCAAAAAGCAGTGACGAAATCATTGACCCCAAATTCGTTAAGAGATTATATGGCTACCGCCTACCATTGCCGGGCTGTGGTGGGCAATGAGGGAGGAGCCATCAATATTGCCAAAGGACTCAACAAGCCCACTTTTGCAATTTTTTCCCCCGTAATTGACCCTTCGGGCTGGCATACCGAAATTCCCAATCAATGTATGGCAGTGAATCTTAAAACATTTTTTCCCAATACCTTCGATTACAGTGACCACCGAAAAATCGCTAAAGACCCGAAAAAAGTATTGGCACTCTACAAAATGCTAAAGCCCGAGCTTTTTGAAAAATCGTGGATCGATTTTCTAAAAAGTGCTATTTCTAAGTAGATTTATTTTGTAAATAATTTTTTGGCTTTTTTAAAGATTATTTTGTTAGAAACACCATTTTAAAAAAAAAGAAGGTGTAATTTTTTCGTTTTAGGAGTTTTTAAACTTAATTTTGAACACTTGATTCATTCTTTGAATTGATTTATGGTTAATAGATGGGCATCTTTTTAGGTGCCTTTTTTTTGTCCTCTATTTTAACTTCCATTTAACCTCCCTTTACCAATTCTTTAACAAATCATGGAGTACCTTTATAATGAAACTTTAATAAGCTTCATTTTTGTTTGTTTAATTGGTTTAACCCGCGAAAGTTATAGGTAGACTTAGCGGGTTTTTTCATGAATCACGTTAAGGTTTATTGAGAAATCTCGTATTCAAACTCCCAGTTGGGGTTGTCCAGTTTGTTGATGATATACTTTATGGTAATTTCCTGACCCTCAACAATACGTTTGAGCGCTTCAATGCGAATGTGTCTTAACTTTCCCATTTCCTTGTCCTGATCAGCCACCATTGCTTTACAATTAGGAATCTCATGGTGATTGATAAAACCACCCAAAGGCAAGCGAATGTATCCGTCGGGAAAACGCTCGTCGAAAATATGTGAAATGCCCAGATCAAAACCTTCGGGTAAATCCCGAGTGGCAAAAACCCCCAAGCCTTCAATCTTACTTTCCTTAATGGTCAAAAAATCCGGTAAAGGACGCCAAGTCGTTTTTTTTATCATGACTCTATTTTTTTAGAATTATCTGATCCTTAGGGATACTTCTTTCTTTTAGTTTTTTCACATAATCCTCCACATCAAACCGCGGAGGGTAAACTTTGCAAATTCAACTATTAAAATTAATCATTTTACTTTAAAATAGGCTTTTAAAACTGCTTGAGTATCGACCTCAATACGGGTTCATAGGCATCGGCATAACGTATCATTCCAAGATCGCTGGGGTGAGAGCCGTCGGTTGCGCCTTCTCCGTCCTCGCCCAACAGATAATCTCCATCCATATAATACAGGTTTGCTATACCGGCATCAGTCAATTCAGCATAAGCTTTTTTGAGTGCTTCTCGGCTTTTTTGGTGGTGGGATTTTATTTGAGGGAAAAATGGAGTATTGGTAAAGCTTCGATCTTCAACCAGTAATATGGGGGTTTGGTCATGTGCCTCCCTTAATTCTTTAACCAAGGGAACCGTTCGTTCTGAGACAGTCGTTTCGTTCATGTTGGGCAAGCAGTCAATCACATAGGCACAGGGGTCTTGCTCGGCCAACAAGGCGGCGACCTCAGCCTCCATGCGTCCATTATTGGAGAATCCCAGATTGATGGTCGGTCGCCTTAATCTCCTGCCCAAAATAGCGGGAAAGGCCATACCAGGGCGCGATGCACATGCACCCTGCATGATCGAAGTTCCATAAAAAAGTATGGATTTCTCCTTACGGGGAGCCAAAGCTTTAAAAGATTCACCTTTGGGGACACCCACCTCCAACGAATCTACTCCATTGTACAAAGGCAAATAGAGCGTATAACGACGGGATCCTGGAGCCAAGTCTTTGGCTATAGCAGTTTCTATCTCTTTTTTGTCTGGTCTAACGACTGCAACCCATCGGTCTATGCCCTGATTATCATTACCGTACAAATCCAAACCACTCACTCCTGTAGCTGGCATATGTGACATAGCCAACCTGTCAAGATAAAGGCTATAGCGAACATATATATTGGGGGAATCCGAAACAAAACGCATACAAATACCGGCCGAATGACGGGAAAGATTCCATACCTCTTCCCGAACCGTTCCCTCGGCTTTGGAAGGAAATCGGTCAAAATATCTTTTGGTTTTGGACCAGCCTTTTCCCTCTATCCCTTTTTCTTTTACATCATACCAATCTATTGCATCCTCCGATATCAATGGTTTTTGTGCAAATAACGCCGGGGTTAGACCCAAGGTAATTGCACCTCCCACCAATTGAGTTGTAAACTGACGTCGACTATAATAGTTGCTTTTCATTAGTTGTATTATTAATTTATTGATGAATTCATACACAATACACGCTGAATTATTCTAGCGGATTTTATTTGCTTTTTCCGGAGGTAGCTCAGCAGATCCAGTGCTGAACAAGGCGACAAAAATACTTCCGTAAAGGGAATGAACCAGACTGGAAATGGCCGCTGGAATAGCCACCGCAGGATTGACAAAATTTTCTTTGGCCAAAACCACTCCCAAACCGGAATTTTGCATTCCAACCTCTACCGAAATGGTTCTGCTCACCACTTCGTCTTTTAATAAAAACTTACTCAAAAAGTAACCCAAAACAAATCCAGCCAAATGAAGAGTCATGATGGACAATATCAGAGATCCCCCAGATCCGAGAATGATTTCTTTTCCCTGTCCAATGATACTGGCCACGATCAAAGTGATGAGTATTACGGCGATGGAAGGAGAATAAAACTGAATTTTTTGAGTATAACGCGGCAATCGTGCATTGAGAAACACCCCCAGGACAACAGGAACCAAGACCACCTTGAGTGTGCTGTAAAACAAGCCTAAAGCATCCACATCAATTTCATTACCTGAGAGGATGCTGGTCAATAAAGGGGTCATTACAATGGCCGCCATGGTTGAGAGGGCGGTCATGGTTACCGATAAAGCCAAATTGGATCGGGACAAAAATACAATCACATTAGAGGCCGTTCCTCCGGGACAGCTTGAAACAAGAATAAGTCCCAATGCAAAAAAAGGAGGCAGATCAAATGCTTTTCCCAAAAGCCAACCCAAAAAAGGCATGACAGTAAACTGTAAAAATAAACCCGTAATAATCCAACTTGGGGTTTGGGTCACCCAGCGAAAATCCTCCAATCGCAAGGTTAAGCCCATACCCAACATGATGCCTCCCAGTCCCAGGGTAATCCAATTCCCGGAAAACCAAGTAAAAAGGGGAGGATGGTACAAGGCCAAACAGGAGGCCGACAATACAATCCAATGAAAAGCAGCAGGTATATGATTAAATATTCGCAATTGCTATGGAGTTCTGTAGGTCCATATTTCGTGCAAAGGGTCTCCTTTGCTGCTAAATCCCTTGTGGTGCCAATCCATTCCTTTTTTGATATAATCAAACCCCAGTGAAATTCCTACTTTGTTGTTGTCCCTTGAAAAATAATCAATCGTTTCGGTATAGGTAATTTCTGCTGCGGCATAGCTTCCACCTCCTGTTCCGTGAAAGGAAAAACTTGCCGTATTAAAGGCAATCCACTGGAAATATCCATCAACCAGAATTTTCATTGTTTTTCTGGGGCGGTTGACATCCCTTCTTCGCTCTTGGTTGCCATTGACCCGTCCGGCCATCAACCACTTGCCTTGAAGGGGTAGACTGTTCT
>CAJXEG010000014.1 GCA_913052425.1 uncultured Flavobacteriaceae bacterium
CCTCAGAGGCTGTCGATACACTTTTTATATATTTGAACAAAACTCCTTTTGAAAACTTGTAAGGAGGTTGTACCCAATTACTTTTTCTTTCTTTAATCTCTTGATCTGATAAATTTACACTCAACGTATTGGTTTCTGCATCAATGGTAATTATGTCACCATCCGCTAACAAACCAATAACTCCCCCTTCTTGGGCTTCGGGTACTATATGTCCAACAACAAAACCGTGGGTTCCTCCAGAAAATCTACCATCGGTAATTAAAGCAACATCTTTTCCCAATCCTGCTCCCATAATTGCGGCAGTAGGTTTTAACATTTCAGGCATTCCAGGGCCCCCTTTTGGACCTTCATATCGAATGACCACTACATCTCCTTTATTAACTTTACCAGCTCTTATGCCTGCATTGGTATCATATTCCCCGTCAAAAACTCGGGCAGGACCGATAAATTTGAGTCCCTCTTTTCCTGTAATTTTTGCTACAGAACCTCCTGAGGCTAAGTTTCCCTTGAGAATTCTCAAATGACCTGTAGGCTTAATAGGATTATTCAAAGGTCTAATTAAATCTTGACCTTTTTTAAGCGATTTAACATCTGCTAAATTTTCTGCCAGTGATTTTCCTGTGACCGTCATACAGTTACCGTGAAGCATATCATTCTCAAGCATAAACTTTAAGACTGCTGGAATACCTCCAATAACATGAAGGTCTTTCATTAGATATTTTCCACTGGGTTTGAGATCAGCAAGAAATGGAGTAGAATCACTTATTTTTTGAAAATCGTCTATGGTTAAATCTATATCTGCTGCATGGGCAATAGCCAAGAAATGTAAAACAGCATTGGTTGACCCTCCCAGAACGGCGATAAGTCGCAAAGCATTTTCTATTGATTTTTTGGTTACAATATTTAAAGGTTTTAAATCCTTTTCTATTAGATGTCTTATAGAGGCACCAACAGCTTTACAATCTTCTAATTTTTCTTTACTTACCGCTGGATTGGAAGAACTGTAGGGCAATGACATCCCCAAGGCTTCTATCGCTGATGCCATCGTATTAGCCGTATACATTCCTCCACAAGCTCCTGCTCCTGGACATGCATTACGGATTACTTTTTTGTATTCTTTTTCGTCTATTTTACCTGCTACCTTTTCTCCCCAAGCTTCGAAAGCAGACACCACATCCAATTCTTTATCCCTAAGACAACCAGAGGAAATGGTTCCGCCATAAACTAAAATACTAGGGCGGTTCAAACGCAACATTCCCATCAAAGCACCAGGCATATTTTTATCACAACCTACTACGGTTACTACACCATCGTAAGACATGGCCTGAACAACGGTCTCGACGGAGTCAGCAATAACATCTCTAGAAGGTAGAGAAAAACGCATTCCTGGGGTTCCCATAGAAATCCCATCACTCACACCAATGGTATTGAAAATCAATCCCAACATATTATGAGGAGCAATTCCCTCCTTGACATGAACAGATAAATTATTGAGGTGCATATTACAAGGATTACCCTCATAACCAGTGCTAGCGATACCAATCAAAGGTTTTTCAAAATCTTCATCAGTCATACCAATGGCATGCAACATAGCTTGAGCCGCTGGTTGAGTTGGATCTTGTGTTACGCGTTGACTGAATTTATTAAGCGACATAATACGAATTTGATGCTAATTTAATGGCTAACTGCTGTTAGCGTAAGTTTTTAAATAAATATACACTATACCCAAATGAATTCAAATCAGTGTAATAATTTGATTGTGAACAACTTAAATAATGTTTAATAACACATTCAAAACAACAAAAATAAAAAGAAATCTATTTGAGTTATATTTATGCAATGCTAGCCTCAAAAATACCAAACAATGAAATATAATTTAGACAAAGCCATTGATATTTTATATCAAAAGCAAAAAACATTTTTTGACTCACAAGTAACGCAATCTAATGCTTTTAGAATCAAAAAACTAAAGGCACTAAAAAAGGAAATTAATCTAAAAGAACAAGATATTTTTGAGGCATTACATAAGGACTTGAGGAAATCTGAATTTGAGTCCATGACATCAGAAACAGTTTTGGTCGAAAAAGAGATCACCAAAATGATCAGAATGCTTCCCCTTTGGAACCGCCCTCAACGAGCCAAAAGTAGTTTGATCAATTTTCCCTCAAGAGACTACCTGATTCCAGAGCCCTATGGAAATTCCCTAATCATTAGTCCCTGGAATTACCCATTTCAACTGGCAGTTACACCTCTTGTGGGAGCCATTGCAGCTGGAAATACAGTCGTTTTAAAACCCTCAGAGTTTGCGCCGCATACAGGAAAGGTAATTAAACAAATAATTCAAAATGTTTTTGATAAAGGTCATGTTGCTGTAGAGGAAGGTGATGCATCCACAGCTACTGTCTTGTTGCAAAAAAAATGGGATTATATTATGTTTACAGGCAGCACGGCGATTGGCAAAATCGTTGCCAAAGCTGCTGCCAAAAACCTTACACCAATAACCTTGGAATTGGGAGGTAAAAGTCCATGTATTATTGATAATACTGCACCAATCGGAATTACTGCCAAAAGATTAGTCTGGGGTAAATTCCTCAATTGCGGTCAGACTTGTATCGCTCCTGATTATCTTTTAGTTCATGAAAACATAAAAGAAAAGTTGATCCAAAAAGTCATTTTACAAATCGAAAAAGCCTTTGGAAAAAATCAACAGAATTCTTTGGACTACGGTCGAATCGCTCACAAAAACCATTTCAATAAATTAAGGAAATCCCTAAAAAATCAAAATGTCATTTACGGAGGGCAAACAACCGAAAAGGAATTATTCTTCAGCCCTACCCTGGTGGACAATCCGCCTTTGGACAGTGAACTGATGCAGGAAGAAATCTTTGGTCCTATTTTACCAATAATTTCCTACAAAGAGGAAGAAGAAATACACAAGATCTTGGAAAAAAGAGAACGTCCTTTGGCCTTTTATGTATTTTCAAAAAGAAAAAAGTTCATCGACCAACTTTTCAAACGGTATTCCTTTGGTGGAGGGGTAGCAAATGACTCGATCATTCAGTTTGCCAATGACAACCTACCTTTTGGTGGGGTTGGTCACAGTGGAATGGGTGCCTATCATGGTAAATACAGTTTCAAAAACTTCTCTCATTATAAACCCGTGATCAAAAGAGCTTATTGGTTTGATATTCCTGGACGATACGCACCTTATCCAAAGTCCTTATCTTTGTTGAAACTTTTGTTAAAAAACCTTTAATGTCGGAAAAGAAAGTAAGTGAAGCTATAGAATTCAGACGCTCAGTCAGAATTTTTGACGATGAAAAAGATATCGACTCAGCATTGGTTAAAAAATGTTTGGAACAAGCTATTTTAGCACCCAACAGTAGTAACCTTCAATTATGGGAATTTTACCATGTCACCAGTAATGAAGAAATAAAAAAAATAGCAAAGGCCTGTTTTAATCAACCTGCGGCCCGAACTGCCATGCAATTTGTAATTCCTGTGGTGCGAAAAGATCTGTACAAAAAAAGAATTGCCTCCAATGTAGCTTTTATAAAATCAGAATACAAAAAATCTATAAAAAAAGATGATAAAAAAACCAATGGAGCTGTCTCCTATTATGAAAAAATATTACCCAAATTCTATGGTGTAAAAAATCTAAAAGGTTGGATAAATAGTATTAATACTAATATCAAAGGTTTAAAAAAAGTAGTTTATCGACAGGTTAAAAAGTCAGATATGCGGGTAGTAGTTCACAAAAGTACAGCCCTAGCTGCGCAAAACTTTTTGGTAAGTATGGCAGGATATGGCTATGACACCTGCACTATGGAGGGTTTTGATTCTCTTAGGGTAAAAAAGATATTAGGCCTACCCAATACTGCTGAAATCAGTATGGTCATAGGCTGTGGAATCAGAACTGAAAAAGGTATTTATGGACCACGCTTTAGGGTTCCATTTGACGAAGTTTATTTTGAAAAGTAAATAAACTTCTCCCAAACCAAACTTCTTAACAGGAATTAATTTGTGTAATGACGCTTTGAGAGCCAAATCCAAAGAAAGCGGAACTATAATCGTTGACATTGTATTCAATGATTAATAGTTGGATTATAAAAAATATAAAAATTTAAGGCTAAACTCGATTTTTCAGTGCATTACATTTTTATAAATCTCTGAGGAATCAATCAAAATTATACTTTATTTTAGTGGCCAATGAGACCTTACATGTTATCTGAGTGCTTCTGGAGGGACTTAAAAACCCAACGATTTGAAATGGCCGTTTTGCCTTGGGGAGCTACTGAAGCCCATAACTACCATTTACCATATGGGACCGATGTCTATGAGGCCAATGCCATTGGATCGGCTTCGGGTAAAAAAGCATGGGAACAAGGAGCAAAAGTTGTCATTTTACCAACCATACCTTTTGGCGTCAATACGGGTCAAACGGATATATATCTTGACATGAACATGAGTCCAAGTACCCAAATGGCTGTTCTCAAAGACTTATTAACCGTACTCAACCGACAGGGGATCCAAAAATTTTTAATCCTTAATAGTCATGGTGGAAATGATTTTAAAACCATTTTGAGAGAATTGGGTCTCAAGTTTCCCAAAATGTTACTGAGTAGTTGCAATTGGTTTCAAGCCTTGGACAAATCGAAATATTTTGAAGAGCAGGGCGACCATGCTGACGAAATGGAAACCAGTATCATGATGCATATCAACCCAGAATTTGTTTTGCCACTTTCTGAGGCAGGAATGGGAAAAGAGAAAAAAATTGTGATCAAAGGTTTCCAAGAAAAATGGGCATGGAAAGAAAGGAATTGGTCGGAAATAACGGGAGATACCGGCACGGGAAACCCGAAAAAGTCCTCTTCTATAAAAGGAAAAAAGTTCTTTGAAGATGTAACAAATAAAATCAGTGAACTAATCATAGATATTTGTGAATCAGATCTTAAACAATTGTATAAATAAGTATACACCCCATGACCCAATCAATAAATAAAATTACTACTACCCTAGTTTTTTTGTTTTTTTTTCTCCCCTCTTGGGCTCAAAAAATCAATCAGGATTATGTCCTGAAAATTGGAAAAACAACTGAGAAAATATCAATAGACGGTCATTTAAATGAAAGTATTTGGGAAAAAGTCCATGTAGCGGATAATTTTTCTATGATCCTTCCTCAGGATAATAGGAAAGCCACCCAGTTTTCTGAAGTCAGGATGGCATATGACGACAAAAATATTTACCTAGCTGTAATTTTCTTCAACAATACCGTTCAAGGAGATTATGTTGTAGAGTCCTACAAAAGAGACTTTAGCTTTGGTAAAAATGATAATTTTTTAGTGGCCATTGATCCATTTAACAACATGACTACAGGATTTGCTTTTGGACTCAATGCCTACGGAGCGCAGTGGGATGGAACGATGTATGATGGCCGAAGAGTAGATTTGAATTGGGATACCAAATGGTATTCGGAGGTTACATTCGATGCTGAAAAATGGACAGCTGAAATCGCTATTCCTTTCAAATCTATTCGCTATAGAGACAATCTTACCCAATGGGGTATCAGTTTCAGTCGTTTAGATTTAAAGGCCAGTGAAAAGTCGGGCTGGACTCCTGTCCCTCGTCAATTCCCATCCATCTCCATGGCCTATTCAGGTATTTTGAATTGGGACTCACCGCCTCCTGATCAAGGGTCCAATATTTCCTTTATCCCCTACGTATCTGGAGAAATTGACAGTCCTCAGCAAAATATCCGTGATTATAAGTTCAATGTGGGAGCAGATGTAAAATTCAATTTGACCTCTTCACTGAACTTGGACATAACCCTCAATCCCGATTTTTCTCAGGCTGAAGTGGACCAACAAGTGACCAACTTAGATCGTTTTGAACTCTTCTTTCCTGAGAGAAGGCAGTTTTTTCTGGAAAATGCGGATCTCTTTGCCAATTTTGGTTATGACAATATCCGCCCTTTTTTCTCCAGAAGAATTGGCCTGAACAACCCCATTGTTGGCGGCATTCGATTGAGTGGAAACATCGACGAAAAATGGAGGGTTGGCCTTCTGGATATCCAAACTCAGGATGATGCAAAAAATAATTTAGCTGCCGAAAACTTTGGTGTCTTTAGCTTACAACGTAAAGTTTTGGATCGTTCAACGATAGGAATGATTTTTGTCAACAAACAAACCTTAGGCAACCTTGAAAGTATAAATACTAATTCAAGATACAATCGAAATTTTGGATTGGAATACAATCACTTTTCTGCTGATAATTTGTGGAACGGCAAATTGATGTACCTCACATCTTTAACCCCTCACATGGAAGATGATGATGCTATTTTCGCTTCCAACCTTACTTACAACAACAATAATTTTCTAGGGAGTTTTCAGGTAGAGTATATAGGAGAGAATTATAATGCAGAAGTGGGTTATGTTCCAAGGACAAAATACTACAAGTTTGATACCACTTTTAAATATTTATTTTTCCCAAGCCAAGATTCAAAGATTTTATCTCATGGGCCCTCTGTTGGCAGTATTCAATATTTCAATTTTGATGGGCAAGGCATTGACAGAAAGACACAATTGGGTTATGAAGTCAATTTTGTAAACAGAAGTAAGATGACCCTCAACTTTGAAAATCAATTCTTAGAACTACAAAGTACCTTTGATCCCATCAGAACAGGAATCCAAAGTCTTGAGGCTCTAACGCAACATAGCTGGAACAGTATCAATTTGGAATACAACTCTCAACCGCAGAGTCTTTTAACCTATTCACTCAAATCCTCCTACGGTGGTTATTTCCAAAAAGGAAGGCGTTGGCTATTCTTTAGCCAAATGGGATACCGTTTTCAACCCTATTTGGATTTAAACTCTTTGATCAGTTACAATAACATTACTCTTGAGGAACCATGGGGAACCAATGGGTTTTGGCTATTGGGGGTTAAGTCAAATTTTACCTTTACCAAAAATATTTTCTTTTCCAATCTCTATCAGTACAACGAACAACAAAAGCTTTGGAATTTTAACTCCCGATTTCAATGGCGGTATAAGCCCGCTTCGGATATTTTTCTGGTATTTAATAGCAGTGATAACCGTATGATGGAACCAAATCGGAATTGGAACCTTACATTAAAAATTAATTATTGGATCAACTTATAAAAGGATTTCAAAAGGCATAGCCTTGGGAGGATATTTTATTTTCTTTGAATTTTTTTAAGCCTGATTGCAACCAAGATTTGTAGGTATCTGTATCGGTGTATTGTACTGGACTGTTGAGCAGTGTTCCATCAGCAGACAATAACACATAATAGGGCTGTGAGGCAGAGGAAAAATTAAGGCTCTGAAAGGTCGCCCATTTTTCCCCTATTGTTTTGATCGTCTTGATTCTGCCATTGGGATATTGAAAATTAAATTGCATCTCATCGGGCAATTCATTGCGATCATCTATGTATAATGAAATAATAACAAAGTCCTCATTCAACAAAAGAAAAACATCAGGTTGGGACCATACATTTTCTTCCATTTTTCGGCAATTTACACATGCCCAACCAGTAAAATCTAATAAAATAGGTTTGTCATTCGCTTGGGCAAAAGCCTTCCCTGATTCATAATCTTTAAAACAGTTTAGACCTAATGGACATTCTGAATCAGAGTGATAAACACTGTAAAAAACGGGCGGTGGGAATCCACTCAGCAAGGTCAATTGTCCATTTTGATTTTTCCACAAACCAGGAATCAAATAGAAGATAAACAACAGCACCAAAAAAGTAAAAAAGCGTTGAAACTTGGAAATCTTTACCCCTTTTACGTCATGTGGAAAACGTAACCACCCCATGAGGTAGACAAATAAGACTAGGGATATTACCACCCATATTCCTATAAAAATTTCACGTTTTAGGAGGCCCCAATGGGCTACCATGTCTGCATTAGATAAAAATTTAAGTGCCAGCGCCAGTTCCAAAAAACCCAATGTTACTTTTACTTTGGTCATCCACCCCCCAGATTTAGGTATAGATTTGAGTGCATTGGGAAACAGTGCCAAAAGTCCAAAAGGTAAAGCCAAAGCAAAACCAAAACCTGCCATTCCAACAGACAATTGGTTAGCCCCTCCCTCGGACGACAGCGATCCCGCCAATAGCGACCCCAATATGGGCCCAGTACATGAAAAAGAAACAATCGCTAAAGTTAGCGCCATAAAGAAGATGCCCAATATACCACTGTTGGCAGAGGCACTATCAGAGCGATTCCCCCAGCTGCTGGGAAGCGTCAATTCGTAATAGCCAAAAAATGAAAAGGCGAAAAAGACAAATACAGCAAAAAAGAGCAAGTTCATTACGATATTGGTAGATAGTGTATTGAGTATTTGCGGGTCTAGCGCATCCAAAAAGTGAAAGGGTAAACTCAATAATACATATATTAAAAGAATAAAAAAGCCATAAAGTAATGCTCGTCCCACCCCTTTACGTTGGTTTACACTTTGTTTCAGGAAAAAAGAAACGGTGAGCGGAATCATAGGAAAAATACAGGGTGTAAGTAAGGCAATCAGACCGCCAATAAAACCCAATAGAAATAAATTAAATAAAGGGTTATCACTCTTTTCGTCTAGATTTTGAACCAATAGTTCCTTATTTTTTAGCTGTAATTGTAAGGCTACTGATTGCTCTAAACTTTTCGAATCAATGGTTTTTTGTTCTTCAGCTCCTGCTTGGGACGGATCCAAAACAAAACGGAAAGGCTCATTTCTGAAAATACAGAGTTTATCATCGCACGCTTGAAATCGAATCTGTCCTGTAATTGAAATAAGTTCAGGCTTAAGGAATCGGATTTTTTGGCGGAAAGTCGCTTTGCTATCAAACCAAGATAAATCCATTTCAAAAATAGGGTCAAAAGCGGTGATGGTATTACCCTCCTCTGTTTTACCCATCAATTCGAAATCAATCCCTACTCCTTCAAACTCAAATTCTGTTGGCAATGGACCCTCCTTGGGAAGGTTTTGAGAATATAAATGCCATTTGGGTTCTATGCTGGCTGTGAACTCCAAAATAAACTCACCTTCCGTGTTCTTTTGAAAGTCCGTTTTCCACATCACAGGGTTTTGTGCCTGAAGGCCCAAAGTCCATATAAACAAGAGTAAAAAGCCTTTTTTAATCATCGTATCGTATTAACCACTTGTGTTTTGTTTCCTCATTAGCCAAAAAACGTTGATCCGCTCTTTTGCCGATTACCCATACAATGTCCTCTCCTGAACAAAGTAACCATTGGGACTCTTTGTCTAAAAGGGAAAACTTTTCGTCTTTAAAATACTTACTCAGCTTCTTCTTTCCGTTTAAACCATTAGGATAAAAATAATCACTTTGTTTCCATTTTCTAAGAGTCAAGGGAAACTTTAACTTATGCTTATCCAACAATAGGCTCTTGGGGTCCCCTTTTTCAAAAGTTTTTTTATAGGAAAAATTAAGTTGAATAGGTATAAAGATAGATGAAGTTTCTCTCTCAATATAAAAGGTGTTTTCATGAGATTCTGTGGCAGGGTTCAATAGGAAATCCTCCCTGTTTTTTACCAGTCGATGAGAAGCAGAAAAAAGCTGTTTACCACTTTGTGATTTCATCATTTGTTTCAGGTCGTTTGTATTTCTAAAACCATAAGGGGCAAACAAAGCATGTAAATAGTAGTCTTGGATTGACAGCCCCTCCAAGGCTTTTATTGAAATTTTAAATCCCGAATGATAAGGTATAAAATTTTTATTTTTGAAGTCCTCAATAATCACATCCAATACTGCTTGTGCACTTCCCAAATATTTTAATGTTTCCTGAAACTGCTCATCAAAATTGGGGTATCTTTTTTTCCAAAGTGGAATGACCTCATGTCGCAACCTATTTCTGAGATAATAGGTTTCTGCATTGGAACTGTCTTCTCGCCATTTTATATTATTCTCTTGGGCATATTGCATGATATCGACTCTAGAAAATGGCAACATCGGACGTAGGATTTTTTCCCTACGCTCTGGGATACCCAACAATCCCCTTAGTCCCGTTCCACGCATGGCATTAATCATAAAAGTTTCAAGGGCATCGTTTGTGTGGTGCGCAACCAATATAAAATCAAAGCTGAGCTGATTTGATAACTGATCAAACCATTCATACCTCAAATCCCTTGCTGCCATTTGAATGGATACCTTTTTGGTCCGAGCATAAGATTCAGAATCAAAATTTTCAATGTAATATTTTAAGTTTTTGGTCTTGGCTAAATTTTTTATCCACTTCGCGTCATCATCACTATCCTTGCCTCGTAATTTGAAATTACAATGAGCAACATCAGGCTGAAGTCCAGATTTAAGACAAAGATCAAGGAGAACACAACTGTCAACTCCTCCACTTAAGGCCAATAAAATTTTTTGATCTTTAAGAGCGGGGAAGCTTTTCGATAAATGTCTCTTGAACTTCTGCAGCATATTCAAAATTAAGGATTTTGTAGGAGCCGACACCTATAAGTATGTTAGGATAACTTCTTTATGAGAAGTTTAAAAATGAGCTCTAAAAATGTATACTAAAATTCAAATTTAATTGAAAGTAATAACTCTAATTATATAGATCAATTAAATTTTTTTAATGATTTTGCTAAAAAAAATAAAATTCGGATATTTGCATTTCAAATGAAAGATGCAACGACATACTCCTTGGGAACGGCCGCTAAATTTAGCCCGACTCCACTTCGTCCACGCCGCCCCTAGCGGGTACATTTCTCTATTGGAGACTCAGGTGCGTCCGGTCTCACTTTCCAAAGCTTTTAACCTATTTTTTCAATTTAAAAACGTTTGTCAATAATGGAATTGATTATTGCCAATTCAAAACATATTATACACGCCCAAGACATCAGCACCTGCATAGGCGAATCGGCCAAAATGCGCGGTACTGGCATTGCTCGAAGAAGTCCTGAGTACATCAGTAAAAAAATGGAAGCAGGAAATGCCGTAATTGCTTTAGAGGACAATAAATTTGCAGGCTTTTGCTATATCGAAATATGGGGACACGGAAAATATGTTGCCCATTCTGGCTTAATTGTCTCTCCCGACCATCGAGGAAAAGGACTCGCCAAAAAAATCAAGCAAAAGGTTTTCGACCTGTCCTTAGAAAAGTTTCCCAAAGCCAAAATTTTTGGAATTACTACTGGAAAAGCTGTAATGCGAATCAATTTTGAGTTGGGTTACCAACCCGTTGATTTTTCTCAACTTACGGACGATCCTGATTTTTGGAAAGGCTGTCAAACCTGTAAGAATTATGATGTGCTGACCCGAACAGAAAGAACGATGTGCCTGTGTACGGGCATGTTGTATGACCCAAGACAATGATAAATCTATAGTAAATCAGAAATGGAAAATAAAAAGTTAGTATTGGCCTATAGTGGTGGATTAGACACCTCCTACTGTCTTATGAAACTTTCACAAGAAGGTTATGAGGTTCACGCCATCAGTGTCAATACCGGAGGTTTTGATGCTACTGAGGTCGAAGAAATGGAAACTAAAGCGCTACAGATGGGAGCCCATACCTATCAATCCATCAATGCTTTGGACTCCTTTTACCACAAGGTGGTTAAGTATTTGGTTTTTGGCAACGTTCTAAAAAATAACACCTATCCCCTATCGGTCAGTGCAGAGCGAATTGTACAGGCGATGGAAATCGCCGCTTATGCCAAGAAGATTGGAGCAGATGCCATTGCACATGGAAGCACTGGCGCAGGAAACGATCAGGTCAGATTTGATTTGATTTTTCAGGTCATGGCAGCCGACATAGAAATCATTACCCCCATCAGAGACCAAAAACTTTCCAGAGAAGCAGAAATTGCTTTTCTCAAAAAAAATGGAATCGATCTTTCATGGGAAAAAGCGCAATACTCCATCAATCAGGGTTTGTGGGGAACCAGTGTGGGCGGGAGGGAAACTTTGACCTCACACGACAGCCTCCCCGAATCGGCCTATCCCTCACAGCTTGAAAAAAAGTCATCCGAAAAAGTAAGCCTTCATTTTGAAAAAGGAGAACTGGTTGGGATTGATGGACAGATGGACAGTCCAGTCAATAACATCATCAAATTACAAGAGCAAGCCAAAAAATTTGGCATCGGCAGAGACATCCATGTTGGGGATACCATTATAGGCATCAAAGGAAGGGTTGGTTTTGAAGCCGCAGCTCCTCTTTTGATCATCAAAGCCCATCACCTACTGGAAAAACACACCTTGAGCAAATGGCAACAGTTCCAAAAGGAACAATTGGCTAACTTCTTCGGAATGCTGCTTCACGAAGGACAATACTTAGACCCCGTCATGCGGGATTTGGAAGCTTTTTTGAGCAGCAGTCAAGAAATGGTGAGTGGAAAAGTGTTTGTAAGCCTCCACCCTTACAGATTTGAACTCAATGGAATTGAGTCTGAACACGATTTGATGAATGCTTCCTTTGGAAGTTATGGAGAAGTCAACAAAGGTTGGAGCGCAGAGGATGCCAAAGGCTTTATCAAATTATTGTCCAACCAAAACAAAATATACCAACACGTAAACAAAGAAAAATGAAGAAAGTAGGCATCATAGGGGGATCGGGTTATACCGGAGGTGAGTTGATACGATTGGTATTGCATCATCCGGCATTGGAACTCGATTTTGTATACAGCACTACAAGACCGGGAACACCACTCCACGATACACATTCCGATTTATTGGGTGCTGGAGCACCAGACTTTACGGGAAGTATCAATCCCGAGGTCGATGTAGTTTTCCTTTGTGTGGGCCATGGAAAATCAGTTGGGTTTTTGGAAAAAAATCAATTCTCTGAAAAAACCATCATCATTGATTTAAGCAATGATTTTAGACTGAAAAAAGACGCTCAATTCCAAGGGTATGATTTTGTTTATGGCTTGCCAGAAAACCAAAGGTCAAATATCGAAAAAGCCTATGCTGTGGCCAATCCTGGTTGTTTTGCTACTGCCATTCAATTGGCCCTTTTGCCTTTGGCCAAAGCGGGAATGATACAAGAGGCCGTTCATGTCAACGCCACCACAGGAAGTACGGGAGCTGGGGTAGGATTGAGTCCCACTGGACATTTCAGTTGGAGAAACAACAACGTTTCTTGGTACAAACCTTTTACCCACCAGCATTTGGGTGAAATCGGAGAAACCCTGGGAGCACCCAAAATGTATTTTCTCCCACAAAGGGGAAATTTTACTAGAGGTATTTTTGCCAGTTGCTACACCCCTTTTGAGGGTAAGCTAGAAAAGACCGTGGAAATGTATAAGGAATTTTATAAAAGTCACCCTTTCACCCATGTATCTGACAATGAACTTACCTTAAAACAAGTGGTCAATACCAACCATTGTGCTTTGCATCTGCACCAATTTGAAGATCAGTTGCTCATCACATCCGTCATTGACAATTTGATCAAAGGTGCCTCGGGACAAGCCATACAGAATTTAAACCTCATCATGGGATGGGAAGAGGATTTGGGACTACAACTCAAAGCCAGTGTATTTTAAAAATTAAAGAGAATAAAAATGAAAATAGCCATCATCGGATCAGGAAATTTGGGATTGAGTATTGCCAAAGGCTTGGTATATAACAACACCTATACTTCACTCTACCTGACCAAAAGAGATATTAGTGAAATCAAAAAATGGGAAGAATACAACAACGTAAAAATTACAACAAACAATCAAGAGGCTGTAAAAAACTCAGACATCATCATTTTTACGGTACAGCCCCGACAGTTTGACGGTATCTTGGAAGAAATAAAGGATGTATTGACCGACAAGCACGTATTGATTTCTGCCATCACTGGCTACAGCATCCAGCGAATGGAAGACCAATTGGGAGGGAATTATCCCATCATCAGAAGCATGCCCAACACCGCCATTTCTGTTGGAAAATCCATGACTTGTTTGTGTTGTAATACCACTGGAGAAAAGAGAATTGCCATTGCCGAAGCCATTTTCAATGGATTGGGTACTACCATCAAGATCGACGAAAAACAAATGCAAGCCGCTACTGTAGTTTGTGCTAGTGGGATTGCTTTTTGGATGCGATTGATTCGCGCCACAACCCAAGGAGGCGTACAAATGGGCTTTGATGCCGATGAATCCATGCGCATGTCAATGTACACTGCTTTGGGCGCAGCCAGTCTATTGATTAAAACCGACTCCCATCCCGAAACTGAAATCGACAAGGTCACCACCCCACAAGGCTGCACCATTACCGGATTGAACGAAATGGAACACCAAGGGCTGAGTTCCTCCTTGATTAGAGGACTTATGGCTTCTTTCGAGAAAATCAATGAAATTAAAATTCAATGAATATTAACACATGAAATTATTTGACGTTTACCCACTCTATGAAGTTTGCCCCGTAAAGGCAAAAGATGTCCATGTTTACGACGAGGCGGGAACGGAATATTTGGATCTTTACGGAGGACATGCGGTCATTTCCGTAGGACACAGTCACCCCCATTACGTCAATCGATTGCAGGAGCAATTAAATAAAATTGCCTTTTATTCCAATGCGGTAGAAAACCCACTACAGCAACAATTGGCAGATGAAATCGGGGAACAATCTTGTTTGCACGACTACCAACTTTTCCTGTGTAGCTCTGGAGCCGAAGCCAATGAAAACGCCCTCAAGCTGGCCTCTTTTCACACCGGAAAGAAAAGAGTAGTGGCTTTTAAAAATGCTTTTCACGGGAGAACCTCAGCAGCAGTAGCTGCAACGGATAACCAAAACATCAATGCCCCACTAAATCAACAGCAGGAGGTGACTTTTATTCCCTTTAATGATGTACAGGCTTTGGAAGAAGAATTGCAAAAGGGAGATGTCTGTGCCGTCATTTTCGAACCCATTCAAGGGGTAGGCGGTCTTGATATGCCCGAGGATGATTTCGTTTTGAAAATGGAGCAGCTCTGCCAGCAATATGACAGCGCCTTGATTGCAGACGAGGTGCAGTCTGGTTTTTCAAGATCGGGAACCTTTTTTGCTTTTCAAAACAACAACATCAAACCACATGTGATTACCATGG
>CAJXEG010000015.1 GCA_913052425.1 uncultured Flavobacteriaceae bacterium
CATAATCTTTGTGTTGCAGTAAAAAATAGCCTGTGTTTTCAAAACTCTTATTTTGATTTTTGTATAAGAAACGGTGCTCTTGGTAATCCGTTTCTCCTATCCGCTCTATCGTTTTGAAATTGCCGGAGTAAGCTTTTCTCAAGATCAAATCCATCGTAAGGTCATAAGCACGGACGGCGGTTCGGTTGGGGGGTTTACCAAAGGTGCTGATGTAGTGATCTTGAAAATGATTGTATTCTCCCAACTTTAAGGGCAATCGATCCGTGGTATAGGTAAACTTCAAATCCCCCAATTGCTTACGAGACAAGTTGGGGTTTTCGTAGGCATTGCCACGGTAGGTAGTAAACAATTGAACGGCTCTTAGCTCTGACTGCTGGGCACTCATTTGAGAACTGGCACTTGATATCAATGAAAAATCCTGACTTTCAAGGATTACCTTGTTGGGAAGTGTATCTACCAAAAGGGAATCGACCAAATCAGGCAGTAAATAATTACTTTTTTCAGGGCGTAAAACCGTTGCCTTGGGAAACAATTCCAAAAGCTCTTTTTCCACCGGTCTACTCAAAGAATCAACCACCAAAACAATATTGTCTTCTCGATTCAAAGTCTTGTCCAAATACTCAAACATTCTTTTCCTAAGAAAATTCTTGGAGGTTACCGATTGATAGACTGCCTCCCTTAGGGCCACGGGATTGGTCGAAAGGGGAGCAATCTTAGGGATTTTTCGGACTTTAGCCTGGGTCGATAGATAATCAAAATTGGAGGGGATCAACGGACCGATGATAACATCGGTATCCGAAAAATCATGGGTATTGGTAATTTCATTAACCCTGGAGATGCTGTTTTGAGTATCAAAGACATTTAGCTTTACGGAAACCCCATAGTGACTCAAGGTATCTGCTGCCAGCAACACCCCTGAATAAAAATCTGCAGAAAGGGTATGCAAATTCCGGCTTTGCAACAACCTACGAGTGTCTTCTATAGAGTCGTATTCAATCTCTTTGGCTTTGAATGGTAATAGAAGAGTCAACTCAATTTCATGAGATTCTTTGAGGGAATCCAAAAGGGAGATACGCGCTACCAAAAGATCATCCTGAATCTTTAGCTCCCCTTTGGCTTGGCCGGGAACCCTTAAAATCATGCCTGCCTGCAATCCCAATTCCGATAGATTAGGATTGAGGGAGTCCAATACCTTTTGGGTTACCCCTATTTTTTTTTCGATGCGATAATAACCTTCCTTGGGGAGTACTTTGTAATAATTGTAGTTACTGTCCCAAGCCGGATCAATGGTTTCACTTTCGGTTGTTGAAGCCATAATCGGAACACGAATTTCCTGACCTTCCTTTAGTCCTTTTTTGATCTCAGGGTTTAGGGCCTCCAATTCCGGAATGGTCATCTGAAAATTATAAGCAATTCGCCATATGGTCTCTTTAGGTTTTACAATATAGGCTTGGGTGTTTTGGTCTATCTCAACCGGTGGCTCGGGTACTTTCTCAACCACTTTTGGATAAACGGGTATGCGCAATACCATTCGCCTTCTCAACCCTATTTTCTTTAAAAGGGGGTTGTACTCATACAGCTGTGATTCTGTGATATTGTATTTTCGGGTAATCCCAAAGATGGTCTCTTTTTTCTTAACCTTGTGAGAAAGAAATTTCTCAGGCATCTCCTGTGCGGTGGAAAAGAGAATCCCGTATAAAAGAAGAACGAAAAGAATTATATTTTTTTTCAATTGATTTTTTCTTCAGGTCTATTCCCATTCAATGGTTGCAGGAGGTTTGGAACTGATGTCATACACCACCCGATTGACTCCTTTTACCTTATTGATGATCTCATTGGACATTTTTTGCAAAAACGCATAGGGCAAATCCACCCAGTCTGCTGTCATTCCATCGGTAGATTGGACGGCACGCAGGGCCACACACTTTTCATAGGTTCGTTCATCACCCATCACCCCAACACTGTTAACCGGTAAGAGCATTGCGCCTGCCTGCCATACCTGGTCGTACAGGTTCCAAGTTTTTAATCCATTGATAAAAATAGCATCTACCTCTTGGAGCATCTTTACCTTTTCTGCGGTAATGTCACCCAAAATTCTGATGCCCAGTCCGGGTCCGGGAAAAGGGTGACGGCCCAGCAATTTGGGATCGATCCCGATACTGGCACCTACCCGCCTTACTTCGTCTTTAAACAACATCTTCAGCGGCTCTACCAGCTTGAGCTTCATATAATCGGGCAATCCACCCACATTGTGATGAGATTTGATGGTTGCCGAGGGCCCATTGACAGAGATGGATTCGATCACATCGGGATAGATGGTCCCTTGTGCCAGCCAATTTACCCCTGCAATTTTTTTAGATTCATCATCAAAAACATGGATAAAAGTATTGCCGATGATCTTTCTTTTGCCCTCGGGATCAGTCTCCCCCTTGAGGGCGTTCAGGAATTGATCAGTGGCGTCAACCCCTTTGACGTTCAAGCCCATCCCTTGGTATTGGTTCAGCACACTCTCAAACTCATTTTTTCTCAACAAGCCGTTATTGACAAAAATACATTGTAACTGATCTCCGATGGCTTTATTCAACAAAATCGCTGCTACGGTTGAATCTACTCCGCCGGACAGTCCCAAAATCACTTTTTGGTCACCTACGGTTTCCCGAATTTCTTTTACGGTAATTTCCACAAAAGAATCGGGAGTCCAATCTTGTTTTATGTTGGCAATTTTAATTAAGAAATTTCCCAGTAGTTTTTTTCCATCGGTGGTATGGTATACCTCGGGGTGGAATTGAATTCCAAAAGTAGTTTCCCCCTCAATACGATAGGCAGCATTTTTGACATCTTGCGTACTGGCCAGTAGCAAACCTCCATCGGGTAATTGGTCGATCGTATCGCTATGACTCATCCACACTTGACTGCCTTTATCAATTCCTTCAAAAAAGGTTTCCCCGGACTGAATAAAAGATAGATTTGCCCTGCCGTATTCACGGGTGTTGGACGGTTTGACTGCCCCTCCGGAGAAATGAGCCAAATACTGCGCACCATAACAAACCGCCAACAAGGGTAGTTTGCCTCTTATGGATGAAAGGTTGGGATGAGGCGCCTCCTGGGCTCGAACCGAATAGGGAGAGCCGGAAAGTATGACGGCATTGAACTCCTCGGTGTTCTTTGGTGGATTGTTAAAGGGATGGATTTCACAGTAGATGAACAGTTCTCTAACACGTCTGGCGATCAATTGGGTGTATTGTGACCCAAAATCAAGAATCAATACTTTGTCTTGCATCTACCAAAAATACAATATATTCAGTTGTTTTGAATTGGCAAAAAAGGGATTTTATTAAAAAAAAATGTTGGTAAACCTCAGTCCTCAATTACAGAAAATTCAGCAGATAGAGGCTCAAAAGTTTCCATCAGAAAATCGATGAATTCACCGCCGTGCTGGAGATAAAAATCACTAAAGTTTTCCACCCTTTCTTGCAGTTGTCCTCCGGGAAAAAGTTGTTCCTGTAAAAGAACCAAACGCTCTATCTGGTCTTTTAACTTTAGTTTTTGCGCTTTGAGCAGGCGCTGCTCCAAACGGTCGATCCCCTTATACTGTTTCGCCTTTTGGGCGTTGACTGCTCCCTTAAAGGAGGCGTCCGTTTTTTGGATCAGGGACTCTAAATATTCAAACTGTTCCTCCAAGAGCTTTTTAAAAGATGACAAATCCAAATCAATATTGCTGATCTGCCTGACTTTTTTGTTGATCAACGCATTTCTTTTGAGAAAGAGGTCTTTTAATTCCAGTTTGAACTTGCTGATCTTATGGATATTTTTTTTACTGATCACAACTGCCGAATTTCGTAAAATCAAAAACGGAAAAGCAACCTTTTGGGCGTCAAAAAAAGATTTCAACTCCAGCCAATAGGCCAGCTCCCCACCGCCGCCGACATAGGCGATATTTGGTAATATGACCTCCTGATACAGGGGACGCATTAGGACATTGGGCGAAAACTTTTCTGGGGATTGCTCAACCCAATCCATCATTTCTGATGGATCAATACTTTCCTCTTTTCCCTCCCACGAAAAACCATTTTCATTTTTTACCAACCGATGTCTTTTGCCGTTTTCCAAAAAAAACAAATGCAGATCTCGCGGATTGACTTGAGGCTTGTAATGAGGATTGTAATCCTTTTTTAGGTTTTCAATTTGGGAAAGCACACTTTGCGAACAACTTTGTTTTTGTAATTCTTCCTTTAGATAAGGCACAAAGTGTTTTTTTAGTGCCTTATCATCAGCATCGATGATCAACAGACCAAAGGCCTTAAAAAGGGAATGCACAAAGATCCTGGTCGCATGGGACAAATCACCTCCGGTCTCATAGCTTTTTTCGATCAAAGCTTTTAATGCATTAGCATTGATGCTGCTGCCCAGTTCTTGTTTGAATAAATCCAAAAGCGGCTTTAAACTCTGGGTATTTATTTTTCCTACAGCGCCCCCCGAATCGGTATTCCATTGGAATTTTTTACCCCGAAAAATAAAAGCGCTGATCTCCTCAAAATCATGATCTTCGGTCGCCATCCAATAAATGGGGACAAAATTCAAATCAGGAGATTGCTCATTGAGTTGTCGGCACAATTTGATGACACTGACAATCTTATAAATAAAATAGAGCGGCCCGGTCATCAAACACAACTGATGTCCGGTGGTAACCGTCAGGGTATTCTCATTTTCGAGCAGTTGGAGGTTCTCAGCCACAGAGGAGGACATCTCTATTTCACGGTACTGTTGGTTCAGCGTCTCACAAAGCGTTTTTCTGATCTTTGGAGAAAAAGCCTTCTTTTTTTTTAGTGCTTGTTTGTAAAGGTTTTCAAAGCCGGGTACACCACTGTGAAATGACTGTAATTCTTTTTTTTCGTTTAGATAATCGCACATCAATTCGGAAAAATATCCGGTTTCAATGAAGGGAATATGATGCGCTTTCATGACCATTTTAGCTTAAAGATAGGAGTGTTTTTTTAATCTCCAAGAGGGTTGTTTTTTATCGGAATACCATAAAGGTCAAAATCGGTTGCATCTGTGATTTCAACATCGGCAAAATCACCAAGCTTGAGGTAATACTTTTTTGCATCGATCAACACTTCGTTATCCACATCTGGAGAGTCGATTTCGGTTCTGCCCACAAAGTGTTCCCCTTGTTTTCGATCAATCACGCATCGGTAGATTTTACAAAGCTTTTTTTGATTCTGTTCCCAGGATATCTCAGATTGAATTTTCATGATCTCGTTGGCACGCTCCTGCTTGACCTCTTGGGGTACATTGTCCTCCAATTGATGGGCATGGGTGTTCTCTTCGTGGCTATAAGTAAAACATCCCAGCCGCTCAAATCGCATGGCTTTTACCCATTGCTTAAGGGTGTCAAAATCAGCTTCTGTTTCGCCGGGATAACCCACGATCAAAGTGGTTCTCAAAGCGATCTCAGGTAATATTGTTCGGATATTTTCAATCAAATCCGTTGTCTTTTTTTGGGTCGTACCCCTGCGCATGGATTTAAGAATGGGATCAGAAATGTGCTGTAACGGTATGTCTAAATAATTACAAATCTTAGGCTCATTCTTCATCACCTCTATGACCTCCATGGGAAAACCAGTAGGAAAGGCATAGTGCATTCGTATCCATTGTATCCCCGACACCTTAGCCAAAGCCCGAAGTAAATCGGCCAATCGCCTTTCTTTGTAGAGGTCCAGACCGTAATATGTCAAATCTTGTGCGATCAACAGCAGTTCTTTAACTCCATTTTGTGCCAGTTTTTCAGCCCTTTGAACCAATTCCTCTATGGGAGTAGAACGGTGTTTACCACGCATCAGGGGAATGGCACAAAAGGAACAGGGACGATCGCAACCTTCGGAAACTTTAAAGTAAGCGTAATTTTTGGGGGTTGTCGTATGGCGTTCGCCCAACAATTCGTGTTTGTAATCTGAGCCTAAGGCCTTGAGCAATTGGGGTAAATCGGTAGTGCCAAAATAGGCATCCACTTGTGGCATCTCCTTTTCCAAATCCGGTTTGTAACGCTCACTCAAACAGCCGGTGACAAAAAGCTGATCGATATCGCCTGTCTCCTTTTTTTGGATTTGCTCCAAAATGGTATTGACGGATTCCTCTTTGGCATTGTCGATAAAGCCACAGGTGTTGACCACCACAATATTTCCTTCTTCCTCGTGAACCACATTTTTGTCATTGGCTTTTAACTGCCCCATCAATACCTCCGAATCATAGAGGTTTTTGGAACAGCCCATGGTGATGACATTGATCTTGTTTTGCTTTCTACTTTTGGTTCTCAACAGCTTTTATTTAATTCAGTTCAACATCTAATTGTTTTTGTAGAAATTCCAGCGCGGCCAGTTCAGCTTGTTGGTGATTGGGAGTACTCAAATGAGAAATGATCACATGATCTCCTGCTTCAGGAAAAGCGACTTTTTGTTTTTTATCTTCGGGGGTGCCCAGCTGGTCAAACATCCGCAACATGGCAGGTATGGAGACTACCTTATCCTGTTCCTCCTCATTTTTATAATAATATCCCATAAAGACAGGAGCGGTAATCCTTTGAAAAACCTCGGGACGCATCCCCGTTTCCACCAGTTTTTGCAATTCAACAGTGGACTCCAAGCGGTAACGGATCGTCCAGTAGTTCTTTTTTTTCTCCGTAATCTTGTTCATGTTGTGGTATTTACTCCCCAGTACCCATTCGGCAATTTGAAGTCCCCAGGGCAAAGTCAACAGTTTGGATTTGGGATCGTAAATTTCGACATTGGGGCCAAAAAGTAACAAAGCGGCGATTTGTGGGTCATTACCCAAAATCAAGGACAACGTCCCTCCGGTGGAACTGGAAATAACGATTACCTTTTCGCCAATTTTTTTGGCAACGGCCAATGCCTCTGATGCACTATCAAGATATTTTTGACCCGTAAAATTCAACATGGGCTCTTGTTCAATCAATCCGTGGTCACTCAGGCGGGGCAGGTAGATGTTGGCTTTTAAAGCACGGGCAATATTGCGGTGTACAGGATCACCTTCTCCCGTACTGGCAGAAAAACCGTGCAAGTACAATATACTATAAGCTGTTTTTTGAGGGATGGAATCATAAAACTCCAATTGAGAGGCGTTGTCCGGTTTGATGTTATCGAAAGTAGACTCTTGGGTGTCGATCCAGTCTTTAAGTTCGGAGAGGGAAAGTGAAATTTCAGGCTGTGGCAGTTCCAAATCGGGAGCCTCTTCTTCCGGCCCTAATACAAAAAGTCCAAAAAGAACCGACAGTACAAATAATGTGTTTTCTAAGATTTTCATTGATCTGGATTAACTGAAAAAACTCCCTACAAAAGTTCTGGCATGAAACAACTGCAGGTCCTCCAATCCTTCCCCAACTCCAATGTACTTGACGGGAATTTTGAATTGATCGGAGATGCCCATAACAACGCCCCCTTTGGCCGTTCCATCGAGTTTGGTAATGGCCAATGCATTTACTTCTGTGGCGGTGGTAAACTGTTTGGCTTGCTCAAAGGCGTTTTGACCGGTAGATCCGTCCAATACCAACAGTACCTCTTGGGGCGCATTGGGAACCACTTTATCCATTACTTTTTTGACTTTGGTCAATTCATTCATCAGATTGATCTTGTTGTGCAATCGCCCTGCGGTGTCAATGATGACCAAATCACTTTTTTGAGCTACAGCCGACTGTAATGTGTCAAAAGCAACAGAAGCAGGATCACTGCCCATTTCTTGCTTGACAATGTCCACACCCACCCGATCTGCCCAGATCTGCAATTGATCAATGGCACCGGCCCTAAAAGTATCCGCTGCACCCAACATTACCTTTTTTCCTCCGGCCTTGTAGTGATGCGCCAACTTGCCTATGGTGGTTGTTTTGCCCACTCCATTGACTCCCACCACCATGATCACTTGTGGATGGTTGGGCAAAGCTGCGTCAAAACCCTTTACCTCCTCTTGTTGGTGTTGCTTGAGAAGGGTGGTAATTTCCTCACGTAAGATTTGAGCCAGTTCCGAAGTCCCCAAATACTTGTCTTTGGCCACTCTTGCCTCCAGGGCATCGATGATCTTGAGCGTAGTGGCTACCCCTACATCGGATCGAATCAACACCTCCTCCAATTCGTCGAGTAGGTCTGCATCGATCTTTGACTTTCCGGCAACGGCAGTTCCCAATTTGGAGAAAAAGGACTTTTTGCTAGCAGAAAGGCCCTTGTCCAATTGCTCTTTTTTTTCCGGACTAAAAATGGATTTTAATAAACTCATAGGTGTACCAATAAAAAAAGCTACCGTAAAAGTAGCTTATATTTTGGAGAGATGTAAAAAATTATTGTTTACTCAACCATTCGTTAGCGAGATCGGGATTGATTATGGTTTCAACGAATGAATAAGAATTAGAATTATTTTTCTTGACCATCTTGATGGCTTTTGTCAATTTTTTTGATCCCGTTTGCAGGGTTGCTACTGATTTCTTTGCCATAACTACTTAATTTCTTTGTGAAGGGTCATACGCTTGAGAATGGGATTGAATTTTTTGATCTCCAATCGGTCGGGCGTATTCTTTTTATTTTTAGTCGTGATATAACGAGAAGTTCCGGGTTTACCGGATTCTTTGTGTTCTGTACACTCTAATATCACTTGAACTCTGTTTCCTTTCTTGGCCATGCTAATATCTATAAAATGCCTTGAGCTTTTGCATCTTTAATCACAGCACTAATTCCTTTCTTGTTGATGGTTTTCAACACGGAAGCTTTGATTTTTAAGGTAATCCATTTGTCTTCCCCGGGTATGTAAAAACGTTTTTTGATCAGGTTGATGTCAAAGCGTCTTCTGGTTTTATTCATGGCGTGGGAAACATTATTTCCAAACATTACCCGCTTTCCCGTAATATCGCAAACTCTAGACATGGTGGTTATTCTTTTTTAACAGATTGCAAATTTACACTTTTTTAGATAGTTTCAAAAAATTTAAAGAAGAATAAAAAACATTACATCAACAATGATCTATACAGCATTTCAAAGGCCTGATTAACGGTTTTGTGGATCACACGGGTACGGTTATTTCCCATATTAAATTGAAAGCTTTCAACGCCATCGGGCCTGGCCAATCCAATAAAAACAGCACCTACTTCTTGCCCTAAGTCCCCCTTGGTAGGTCCTGCATTTCCGGTAGTGGCAAGCGCAAAATCGGACTTGTACTTTTTTTGAGCCCCCAAAGCCATAGCGGATGCCACGGGACCACTGACCACGCCGTATTGATCAATCATACTGCTTTCTACCCCCAGTAGGCTGGTTTTTGAATCTACAGCATAAGTAACTGCACTGCCTTTGAAAAAAGAAGAAGCCCCCGGATGAGCGGTAAACCTTGTGGAAATGGCACCACCCGTACAACTCTCAGCACAGGATAGTG
Source organism: uncultured Flavobacteriaceae bacterium (assembly GCA_913052425.1). Next base: position 9,427 of record CAJXEG010000015.1, read on the forward strand.
TTTTCCCCAATTGATTCAATTTTTCGGCAATTAAAAATTCGATGGATTGATCTTCTTCTGTACCAAAATAGATATCCTGAATCAATGGAATGACCTTTTCAATCTGCGTGTTCACTTGTATTTTCAGGGTCTCGAGTTCAGCCCCCTTAGCCGATAATCGCAATCGTACCCTTCCCAAACTGGGCAAATAAGCCAACTTGATGGGTTTGGGAAGATTGTTTTCCCAATCTGCAATTCTTTCCGCAATGACACTTTCCCCCAAACCGTAGGTTAGAATGGTTTTGTGGTGAAGGGCAGGGAGAACGAATTGTTGTTGAATTTTGGGTAAAACCTCATTTTTTACCAATGCCTCCATCTCATAAGGTACACCGGGTAGGGAAATAAATACCTGTCCCTGATCCATAAACCACATTCCAGCGGCAGTGCCGAATTGGTTGTGAAGGATCGTGGCCTTGGTCGGTAAATTGGCCTGCTCACGGTTCATATCACTGATGGGAGTGGTAACGTATTTCCTAAAGATGTTCTCAATGTGCTCCAAAACAGACTCGTTCTTGACCAAATGATCCTCAAAATAGTCGCAAAGTGTATTTTTGGTCACATCATCCTTGGTAGGCCCCAGTCCTCCGGTCATGATGATGATGTCGGCCCTTTTTCGGGCCTCGTCCAAGGCATTGATGATGATCTCTTTTTGATCAGAGATACTGCTGATCTGAGCAATTTCAACCCCTATCCTATTCAATTCCTTAGCCAAAAAAACCGCATTGGTATTTACGATTTGTCCTATTAAAATCTCATCTCCTATACTGACCAGTTCAGCTTTCATTCTATTTTATTTTTACCTTAAAAGCTTTCTCCTCTCCCAAATATCCTTCCAAAACATCATTTACAGCAACGGGGCCTACTCCGGCCGGAGTTCCTGTAAAAATTACATCACCGATTTTTAGGGTAAAAAATCGAGATACTTCGGCAATCAAAGCATCAATGCTCCAAAGCATTTCAGAAGTATTCCCCTCTTGTATTGTAACACCGTTTTTTGCAAGTTCAAAATCCAGTTGGTTCAAATCCGTAAAATGCTCTTTGTCAAACCAACTGCCGATCAAGGCAGATCCGTCAAAAGCCTTGGCCTTTTCCCAAGGCAATCCCTTCTCTTTTAAATTTTGTTGGAGATCACGGGCCGTAAAATCAATGCCCAAGCCAATTTGTTGGTAATACTTATGGGCAAATTTTTCTTCTATGTATTTGCCAATACGATTGATCTTCACCAACACCTCCACCTCATGGTGAATTTGATCCGAAAAAGGGGGGATATAAAATGGAACCCGTCTTTGAAGCTTTGCCGTATCGGGCTTGATAAAGACAACAGGGCACTCCGGTTTTTCATTGCCCAACTCCGCTACATGTTGTGGGTAATTTCTCCCTATGCAAATGATTTTCACAAAAAAAAGATTAGGTGTTTAATTTTCTTAAGCGAATGGCCGTAAGGACTTTTTTGGTATACATGGGAAAATCGGCATTGAGTAACCAACCGAAATAACCCGGTTCGTTCTCCAATACATTTTCTACGGTCTTGCCTTTGTGTTTACCAAACGAAAAACACTCTTCCCCATCTTTGTTAAATACAATAAAACCGGCAAAATCAGCAGATTTTTTTCGGGTGGTAAATACATTCAAGGAATCTACGTCTCCTTCCAACTCATCGTATCGCTCCAATTGGGCCATCAAAACATCGTGGGTGGCTTGGGTATCGGCCATGGCAGAGTGTGCATCGACCAGTTCTTCATCACAGTAAAATTTTAAAGCTGCTGTTAACGTTCGCTGTTCCATTTTGTGAAAAATGGTTTGTACATCGACGGTTTTAAAATGGGCCATATCAAAATCGATCTCTGCCCTGAGCATTTCCTCTGCCAAGAGTGGAATGTCAAAACGATCAGAATTGTATCCTGCCAAGTCCGAATTTTTGATAAAGTTGTATATGGTTTTGGAAAGTCCCTTAAAATTGGGTTCATCGGCCACATCGGCATCATAAATACCGTGAACAGCCGAGGCTTGGGGCGGAATAGGACATTGGGGATTGACCCGCCAAACCTTTTCCTCTTTGGTTCCGTCGGGATGTACCTTTAAGACCGCAATTTCAACAATACGATCGTTGGTAACATTCACTCCTGTGGTTTCCAAATCAAAAAAACAAAGGGGTCGTGTGAGTTTTAATTTCATGAGTCAAAGCTTATATGGAGCGGTTTATATCCCAGTTTTCGAGGTAATCAGCCATGCTCTTGATGAACTGACCTCCCATGGAACCGTTGATGATGCGGTGGTCATAGCTGTGAGAAATAATCATTTTTTTACGAATGGCGATCGAATCCCCCTGGGAGGTTTCAATGACCGCAGGCATTTTTCGGATCACGCCCACTGCTACAATTCCCACTTGCGGTTGATTGATGATGGGGGTTCCTGTAAGCGATCCAAAGTTGCCGATATTGGTAAAAGTAAAAGTTCCTTCCTGAACTTCTTCGGGCTTCAATTGCTGTGTTCTGGCTCGGTGGGCCAAATCATTTACTGCTTTGGCCAAACCTACTAAATTCAAATGATCAGCATTTTTAATGACAGGAACGATCAAATTTCCATCGGCCATGGCGGCAGCCATACCAATGTTAATGGCTCTTTTCTGTACAATGGTGTCTCCCGCTACAGAACTGTTTAAAAGCGGGAAATCCTTTAAGGCTTTGATCAAGGCCGTTATCATCAAAGGGGTAAACGTCAATTTTTCACCCTCTCTTTCCAAAAATTCATTTTTAACTTTCTCCCGCCAATCCCACAAATTGGTCAAATCAGCCTCTATAAAAGACTGAACGTGAGCCGAAGTCTGTTTGCTTCGGATCATATGATCGGCCGTAAGCTTGGCCATACGTGTCATCTCGATAATTTGATCCCCATCGCTTTTGAGTATAATACTGGACTCAGCAACCGTTTTTATTGGAGAAACTGGAGCGGCAGGGCTTGGATCCAGAAGCATTTGTTTTTCTGTAGCAGATAAAGGAGAACTACCGCGTAGGGCCAAATAGGCCAATATGTCTTTTTTGGTGATTCGGTTGTCTTTTCCACTGCCCTTAATCCTTTTTAGCTCCACCTTGCTCAATCCCTCTGCCTTGACAATGCTCTTAACTAGGGGGGAGAGAAATTCGCTATTATCACCGGAAGTTTGGGGCGAGACCATGGCTTTGGCATCTTCTACGGTTTTGGACACACTTTCAAATTCGGGCAATGGGTCGGGCAAGCTAAGGGTCTTCGCTTTGGGAATGGAAACTTCTGTTTTCTCTTTGGGAGGTTCAACTTCGAGGGCAGATTCGACATCAGTTTCATCGTCTTCGGTTTGAATCACGGCCATCACCTCGCCTACCTGAACGACTTCATTTTCTGCAAATTTCTTTTCGATCAATACACCACTCACTTCACTGGGCACGTCAGAATCGACCTTATCCGTAGCGATCTCCACTACAATATCGTCCACCTCAATGGACTCTCCCTCTTCTTTTAACCATTTGGTCAAAGTAGCTTCCACAACGCTTTCACCCATCTTGGGTAATTTCAAAAAGTGTTTGCCCATAATTTAAGAAAGTACAAAACTACCAAATTTATAGGGGATATAAAGGCTTTTGATGAAAGGAATAAAAGGCTACCTTTTTAATTAGTATAATGAATTAAAACTCACTTTTGGGAAAATCACCTAACGAGAGGAAAGCTTGTCAGGTAACAATTTTATTATCAAACTTTTCAATTCCATCCAGTTCCGTTTTTTTCCTGACGTCCCTCTTCGATATCGAAGTCATCTTGAAGTACGAGCCAAAATTTAGCAGAGTTTCCAAAATATTTACTCACTCGCAAGGCTATTTAGGCTGTGATTCTGCACCTGGCTTTTATGATTTCCCCGGGATGTACATTTGATAATTTTTCCATTTTTTTCTTTTTTAATGGTAATCGATTATTTTCACTTAATTTCCATTTCCAATATTACATTTGAAAATTATCCGCCATTGTTGATTAATCCGAATACTGTAAAACTCAATAAAGTTTTCGGATAATTTTTCCAGTCGTGAGGAAGGGGTATCCTCAAGTCCATTATATCTAAAGAGTTATTTAACGTTCTTAGTTTTCGACGTCTGATATAATGTTCAACCAACCTATTTACTTACTATTGAGTTTTCGTAAGGTACTCTTTTGAGAATACTCCTTCCCAAAGTTACCTCATCGGTATATTCCAAATCGTCACCCACAGGAATTCCCCGGGCAATGGCCGATGTTTTAACCGCATAGGGTGTCAGTATTTTATAGATGTAAAAATTGGTTGTATCCGCCTCCATGGTTGCACTTAAAGCAAAAATAATTTCTTTTACTTTGCCTTCTTTGACTTTTTGCTCCAGAGAATCCAAATTTAAATCTTGGGGTCCTACACCATCAATGGGGGAGATGATCCCTCCCAAAACGTGATAATAACCTTTGAATTGTCCGGTATTTTCTATGGCGATAACATCCCTGATGTCCTCCACTACACACAGCAAAGAACCGTCCCGCGCAGGATTCGAACATATTTCACAAAGGGGAACGTCAGACAAGTTGTGACAGGAGGAACAAAAATTGATTTGTTCCCTCAGTTCGTTCAGCGCTTGAGTCAAGTGAGAAGTATTTTCTTTGGGCTGTTTGAGCAGGTGTAATGCCAATCGCAATGCAGTTCTTTTGCCGATACCCGGTAATTGGGCGATTTCATTGACCGCATTTTCCAATAACTTAGAGGAGAATTCCATATTGTAAATTTAGGAATAATTCTCATGCTTTGAATTTGTATATTTAAACTCTCTTATGTTACAACCCGCTTTTATATTGATTTTGATATTGGGGTATTTTGCCTTGTTGATGGCCATTGCATACCTGACCGGTAAACAGGCTGACAATCAAACATTTTTTACCGCCAACAGAAGTTCTCCTTGGTACCTGGTCGCTTTTGGAATGGTAGGGGCTTCATTATCCGGCGTTACTTTTATCTCGGTTCCCGGTTGGGTGGGCGACTCGGGATTCACTTATTTTCAAGTGGTTTTGGGCTATTGGGCAGGCTATTTTATTGTGGCTTTTGTTCTGCTCCCCATCTATTATCGTCAAAATCTAACCTCCATTTACGAATACCTGCAAGACCGTTTTGGCCATAACAGTCATAAGGTTGGGGCCGTGTCTTTTTTTATTTCCAGGGTTTTGGGTGCCAGCTTTCGCCTTTTTTTGGTCGCCATTGTATTGCAGCAATTCATTTTTGATGCCTGGGGCGTACCCTTTGAAATCAACGTAGTGCTGTCCGTTGTATTGATTTGGGTTTATACCCATAAAGGAGGCATCAAAACCATTGTATGGACCGATACCCTTCAAACACTTCTAATGTTGACTGCTGTGGGTCTGACCCTTTATCACCTCGGGAATGCTCTGGATCTAAATCCATCAAAAATCCTTACAGAAGCCCAATACCAAAACTATACCCGTACTTGGGTAACCGAAGATTTTTTAGCCCGAAATCACCTCTTAAAATCATTTATTGGAGGGGTGTTCATCACCATTTGCATGACAGGATTGGACCAAG